>NZ_VWWH01000043.1:0-57741 GCF_011753045.1 Burkholderia sp. Ap-955 | reverse complement strand
TGATCCGGCGCGCACCGGCCGCGCTGTCGTGGCGCGCCGCATGCCGCCAGGCCCGCGCGCTGGTCGTCTGCGCGCTGCTGCCGCTCGCCGCGTGCGCGACGCATCCGCCCGCCACCTCGCTCGATCGCCCCGTCTCCCACGCGTTGTCGGCCGATACCGCGACACCGTTGCGCGATGCGCTAGCCGCGCCGGAAGCCGCGCATCCGGGGCAGTCGGGCTTCCGGCTGCTGGCCGATGGCGCCACCGCGCTGCAGATGCGCATCGCGCTCGCGCGGGCGGCGACGAAGACGCTCGACATGCAGTACTACATCGCGACCGAGGACACGACCGGCAAGCTGCTGCTCGCCGCGGCGCTGTACGCGGCCGATCGCGGCGTGCGCGTGCGGATGCTGGTCGACGACCTGAACTTCCACGATATCGACCGCGTGATGGCCGCGCTCAACACGCACCAGAACATCGAGATCCGCGTGTTCAACCCGTTCGGCGCATCGCAGCGCGGCATGGTCGAGCGCACGGCCAACTTCTTCACGCGGATCGACAGCTTCACGCGCCGGATGCACAACAAGGCGATGATCGCGGACAACCAGCTCGCGATCGTCGGCGGCCGTAATCTCGGCGACGAATACTTCAGTGCGAGCCCGACGCTGCAGTTCCGCGATCTCGACGTGCTGGCGGCCGGCCCCGTGACGACCGACATCTCGAAGAGCTTCGACGACTACTGGGCGAGCGCGAGCAGCTATCCGTTGCGCGTGCTGAATCAGCAGACGTTCGATCCGAAGGATCTCGACACGATGCGCGACGAGCTGCGCGATCACTGGCGCAAGAACGCCGATCCGTACAACGCGAAGCCGCTGAACGCGACGCCGCTCGCCCGGCAGATCGCGCGCGACGAACTCGAGCTCGTATGGGCGCCGGCCGAATTCAAGGTCGATGCGCCGACCAAGATCGCGCGGCCGACAGACACGTACGTGAGCCCGCCGATGCAGCGCCTGGCCGAGCTGATGCGCGGCGCACAGAAGGAATTCCTCGCGTTTTCGCCGTACTTCGTGCCGCACGACGCCGGCGTGAAGATCCTCGGGGATACGGCCGCGCGCGGCGTGCGCGTCGCGATCGTGACGAACTCGCTCGCGGCTACCGACGCGGTCGCGGTGCAGGCCGGCTATGCGCCGTATCGCGTGCCGTTGCTGCAGCGCGGCGTCGAGCTGTACGAATTCAAGTCGCAGCCGGACCAGCAGCCCGCGCGGCTGTTCGGTTCGCGCTCGCGCGCGAGCCTGCATGCGAAGGCGTACGTGATCGACCGGCAAATCCTCGTGATCGGCTCGCTGAACCTCGACCCGCGCTCCGCGCACCTGAACACCGAACTCGCGCTCGTGATCCACAGCCCGGTGCTCGCGCAGCAGGCCGCGGCGATCTTCGCGCGCGTGACGCAGCCGGACGAAAGCTACCGCGTCGCGCTCGCGAAGCGGACCGACGGCAGCCCGCCCGCGCTCGAATGGACGGGCACCGAAGGCGGTCAGGCCGCCACCTATCACGTCGACCCGCATGCGGGGCTGCTGCGTAACGTGATGACGGGCATCTTCACGCTGCTGCCGGTCGACGACCAGTTGTAAGGGCGGCAACGGCTCCGGCAAAACCCGCGTTACCGGTGCGCGGGGAAAGGTGATAAGGTTGTGCGCGCAACGATATATGAATCGTGAAGGGCGCCGCCGGGCCGCTCGCACAATGCGGGTCGGTACGGCGCCGGCAGACGATGGACGATGCGCACCGCCGCTCGCCGTGGCCGCGCGCCGTCGCAACCGGAGTTCCCCCATGCAACGTGTACCGAACCAGCCGTTCACGCGTCCCGCCCGTTTCTCCGAAGCCGAATGGCAGGCGCGCGTGCAGCTCGCGGCCGCCTACCGCATCTTCGATCACCTCGGCTGGACCGAGCTGATCTACAACCATATCTCGCTGCGCGTGCCGGGCGAGGACGGTCATTTCCTGATCAACCCGTTCGGGCTCCATTACCGCGAGGTGTGCGCGTCGAACCTCGTGAAGATCGACATCGACGGCAACGTGATCGGTCATTCCGACTGGCCGATCAACCCGGCCGGCTTCACGTTTCACAGTGCGATCCATGCGGCGCTGCCCGATGCGCACTGCGTGATGCACGTGCATACGACGCCGACGATGGCCGTGTGCTGTTCGCGCGACGGGCTGTCGTTCTCCAATTTCTATTCGGCGCAGCTGTACGGGAAGGTCGCGTATCACGACTTCGAGGGCATCACCGTGCATCTCGAAGAGGGGCGGCGCATCGTCGAGAGCGCCGGCGGGCGGCCCGTGCTGCTGCTGCGCAACCATGGGCCCGTGACGATCGGCGCGACGCTTGCGCAGACGTTCTCGCTGATGTGGCTGCTCAATCGTGCATGTGAGGTGCAGGTCGCCACGCATGCGATCGGCGACGCGCTGCCGATCGCGCCGCCGGTGCTCGAAGGGTGCGTGCGCGATTCGCTGAATTTCGATCCGAAGCATGGCGCGGGGCAGGACGCGTTCGACGCGCTGCAGCGGATCGTCGATCGCATCGATCCGGGCTATCGCGCGTGACGTGAAGCGGGGCTGTCGCTTCGTCATGCCTGATACGGCATGAACTGGATCCGACGGCGGCGTGCGCAAAAAAAACGCGGCCGGGCGGCCGCGTGAATACTCGCAGACTCCTTCGGACGAAGGAAACAAGCAACTGTGAGACGAAGTGTAGCGAAAGGCCGCGTGCCGATTCAGTCATCCGGCTGCAAAGGTCCATTCCAGGTTGATGCAGACTGATGCGTCGTGCGCCGCGCGAGCGGGCCGGCCGGGCGCGGTGCGGCGATTCGCTGCATGGCCGTTCGGTGGACTCCCGGACCGGCGGCGATCGACTACCATCCTATCTGGCGCCCCCGCTCGGGCGGCGTACAACGTCGTACAAGGAGAGTCCATGCTCAAGCTGCGTTTGCTCCAGGTCGCGTTACTCGCGGGCGTGCTGGCCGCCGGCAGCGCCGCCGCCGAAACGGTGCGCCTGTCCGCCAATCTCCAGCCGTCGAGTGAAGTGCCACCCACGGCGACCAAGGGCTCTGGCGACGTCGAGGCCACCTACGACACGGCCACGCACATGCTGCAGTGGAAGGTCTCTTACGAACACCTCACGGGGCCGGCCACCGCCGCGCACTTCCACGGGCCGGCGCCGGTCGGCCAGAACGCGGGCGTGCAGGTGCCGATTCCCAAGGAGGAACTGGCGAGCCCGATCAAGGGCTCGAAGGAACTCACCGACGCGCAGGTCACCGACCTGATGGGCGGCAAGTGGTACTTCAACGTCCATACGAAGGAGCACCCGGCCGGCGAGATCCGCGGCCAGGTGATGCCGGCGAACTGAGCGCGGGCGTTTGATCTAGAGGCACCTGTCGAGCGGTGCGGGAGCGATCGCACGTACCATCGTCACACTGTGATTACGGAGTGCGTCCGATGAGTTGGCAAAGCAAGTTCGCCTGCTGGCTGCTGCGCTGGCAGTTCCGGCCCGAGACCACGCGCGAGGTGCTCGATCCCGCCCGCGCACGGCGCTTTACCGACTTGCGGATGGTCGTGCCGCGCCGTGCGCCGTCGGGCTACCGGCTGCGCCAGTGCTATGGCCCGGGCGACGCGCCGCTGCGCGGCGAGTGGCTCGAACGCACCGACTCGGTTGCGGGCCGCGGGCCTGGCCGCACGCTGCTGTACTTCCACGGCGGCGGCTACTACTTCTGTTCGACGAAGACCCACCGTCCGCTCGTCTTCGGCCTGACGAAGCGTGCGGGCGTGCGCTCGTTCTCGCTCGACTACCGGCTGGCGCCCGAGAACCGCTTCCCGGCCGCGCTCGACGATGCGCTGGCCGCGTACCGGCAACTGCTGGCGCTCGGTACGCCGCCCGAGTCGATCGTGCTCGGCGGCGATTCGGCAGGCGGCGGCCTCGCGCTTGCGACGCTCGTCGCGCTGCGCGATCGCGGCGAGCCGCTGCCGGCCGGCGCGATCCTGTTTTCGCCGTGGACCGACCTGGCCGCCACCGGCGCGACCCTGCGCACGAACGACGGCGCCGATCCGATGTTCGCGGGCGCGGCGCTGCCGAAGGCCGCGAAGCTGTACCTGGGTGACGAGCCGGGCACGAATCCGTACGCATCGCCGCTCTATGCGGATTTCGCGGGCCTGCCGCCGCTGTATATCCAGGTCGGCAGCACCGAGGTGCTGCTCGACGATTCGCGCCGCGTCGCCGAAAAGGCAAAGGCGGCCGGGGTCGCGGTGGAGATCGAGGTGTGGCCGGACATGCCGCACGTGTGGCAGCTGTACGCGCCGATGGTGCCGGAAGCACGTGACGCGCTCGACCGCGCGGCCGCGTTCCTGCGCCGCGTCGCGGTCGAACGCGCGGTTCAGCGGGCCGGCGAGGCGTCGATCGCCTGATAGGCGGCCTTGACGGCCACCGAGCCGTACTTGCGCTCGAGCCGGCGCACGGTGAAGTGGCCGTGCGCCATCTGCTGGAAGTGGTCGATGAACAGCGTATTGACGGTCGCGCCGAGCACGGCGCCGATCGCCGGAATCGACTTCGCGGCCATCTGCTCGGTCACCTGCACCGAGAAGCGCGACGCCACCGTCTGCACGAGCTTGAACACGGCCGCCGAGCTGTGCGCGGCGATGCCCTTCGTCGTGATGTCCGACGAGGCCTTCGAGATCGCCTGCGCGAGCGCGCCGCGCAGCACGAAATAGCCGAGATCGGCGTCCTCTTCCTGCTTGTCCGGGTTGCCGCCCATGCCGAGCACGGCCAGGCATTGCAGCTGCGTATCGACCGAGCCCAGGTCTTCACCCTCGCTGCGCGCGATGTCGCACACCGAGCGGAAGATCAGCGTCGTCGTCACCGGCAGCTCGACCGGCAGTGCGAGAAAGCCGAACGCACCGCCCGCTGCACCGGTCGTCGCAACCGCGAGCTTGTGCAGCAGGTTGCTCGGCTTGTCGGGTTCGGCGTCCGGCCCGGGCGGCTTGCCGAGCGTGCGCAGCGCGATGTTCAGGCACTTGCGCAGCGCGAGCTGCGTCGCGTCGTTGATCTTGCCGGTCGCGAAATCCGGCAGCCGGGCGATCATTTTCTCGACCGGCGCGCCGAGCATGCCCGTCAGCTTCATCGTCAGCGACGGGCTTTCCAGCACCTGCTTCGCGCGCCACAGCGCGTCCCGATCCTCTTGAGACAGCGGGGTCGCGGGGGTGATTGAAATCGGTTCCATCTTTCTCCTTGGCGGTCTGGTTCGGTTTGACCGTCGCCAGCCTAGATTACTCCGGCGTGCTAGAATTTTGAGATTGTTTGACTCGTCAAAAGTTGCGCCAACAAAAAAATGGCCGTCCATACTGCCGCCCACCATTCGAGCGGGCAAGTCCTGCCGTTCCGTGAATCGCTGCTGGCGATGATCGGGATCTCATTTGTCACCATGCTGGTCGCGCTCGACCAGACCGTCGTCGGCACCGCGTTGCCGACCATCGTCGCCGAGCTTCGTGGTTTCGACCTGTACGCGTGGGTCGCAACCTCGTACCTGCTCAGTTCCGTGATCACGGTGCCGATCTTCGGCCGGCTCGGCGACTATTACGGCCGCAAGCCGTTCGTCATCGCGTCGATCGTCGTGTTCACCGGCGCGTCCGTGCTGTGCGGGATGGCGAACGACATGCTGATGCTCGTGCTCGCGCGCGGGCTGCAGGGGATCGGCGGCGGGATGCTGGTCGGCACCGCGTTCGCGTGCATTCCCGACCTGTTCCCCGATTCCGTCGTGCGCCTGCGCTGGCAGGTGCTGATGAGCTCCGCGTTCGGCATCGCGAACGCGGTCGGCCCGTCGCTCGGCGGCGTGCTGACCCAGTCGTTCGGCTGGCGTTCGGTGTTCTACGTGAACCTACCGGTCGGCCTGCTGTCGCTGCTGTTCGTGTGGCGCTACCTGCCGCACCTGCGCCACGTCGAGCACGATCGCAAGATGCGGCTCGACTGGCCGGGCGCGCTGCTGATCGCGCTGTCGCTCGGCGCGCTGCAGCTGTTCGTCGAATGGCTGCCGAAGTACGGCGTCGCGAGCTGGGCATCGCTGCTGCTCGTCGTCGCGGTCGCGGCCGGTGTCGGCCTGTGGCGCTGGGAGAAGCGTTGCGCGCAGCCGATCTTGCCGTTCGACATGTTCGGCAACCGCGCGCTGTCGGCGCTCTTCGTGCTGGCGATCCTTGCCGGCTTCTCGATGTTCTCGCTGCTGTTCTACGCGCCGCTGCTGTTCCAGGGCGGGTTCGGGATGTCGCCGAAGGAGGCGGGGCTCGTGATCACGCCGCTCGTCGTGTTCATCACGATCGGCAGCATCATGAACGGCCGGGTCGTCACGCGCATCCGCAACCCGAACGCGATGCTGCACGTCGGCTTCGTGCTGTTCGCGATCACCTGCGCGGGCATCGTCGTGTCGACCCACACGACGCCGAAGTGGCTGTTGATGGCGCTGATGGTCGCGGGCGGCATCGGGCTCGGCTTCGTACTGCCGAACCTCACCGTCTTCGCGCAGCAGACGGCCGGCCGCGAGCATCTCGGCATCGCGACGGCGCTGCTGCAGTCGCTGCGGATGGTCGGCGGGATGGTCGGCACCGCGCTCACCGGCACACTCGTCAACCAGATGTATTCGAGCGGCGTACGCAATGCGCTGTCGGCGGACCATGCGATGCAGTGGCATGCGCAGCTCGCCGATCCGCAGATCCTGATCGATCGCGCCGCGCAGGGTGGTCTCGTCGCGGAGCTGACGCGCGCCGGGCATAATGGCGCGCTGCTGCTGGAAGCGGCCCGCGAATCGCTCGTCGGCGCGATTCACCTGGGCGTCGCGATGGCGGCGGTCGTCGCCGTGGTGTCGGTGTGGCAGTGCCGCCGCGTGCCGCCGATCGCGCTGCGGCACAAGATCGAACCGCATGTCGCGGCCGACTGAACGATTGAACGAGTAGAACTGAGCGCATGGAAGAACAGGACCGCGTCGCGATCTTGCAGCAATTCGGACGCACGTATCGCGCGTTCATGACCGCGTTCGAGGCGCAGGTCGGGCAGCCGATGCCGCGCTGGCGCATCATGGTCGCGTTGCACACGATGGGCGGGCATGCGTCGCAGAAGAAGCTCGTCGAAGTGCTGCGCGTCGATCCGGGCGCGCTCACGCGCCAGTTGAAGTCGCTCGACGCGCTCGGCTGGATCCAGCGTGAATCCGACGCACGCGACAATCGCGTGACCAACGTGACGCTGACGGACGACGGCCGCGCCGCATTCGACGCATGCCTGCCGCGCCGCAAGGCGTTTCTGGATCAGACGATGGCGCAACTGCCGGACGACGTGCTGAATGCACTGTCGGCCGCGCTGGCGATGCTGGAGTCGCGGATCGCGGACGTCGGCTCGACGCCGGCCGCGCGCTGAAGCGCAGGGCAGGGCGGCGCGAACTCGCCGCCGGCCCGGCCCTTCATCTCATCTCAATTCACTTCAGGTTCAAAGCTCGATGCGCGTGCCCAGCAGCGCGAGGAACTGCGCGAGCCAGGCCGGATGCGCGGGCCACGCGGGTGCGGTGACGAACGGCGCGTCGGTCACGGCCGCGTCGACCGGGATGTCCGCGTATTCACCGCCCGCGAGCTTCACCTCGGGCGCGCACGCCGGGTAAGCCGAGATGCGCTTGCCGCGGATCACGTCGGCGGCCGCGAGCAGTTGCGCCGCGTGGCAGATCGCCGCGATCGGCTTGCCGGCTTCGGCGAACTCGCGCACGAGCGAGATCACCTTCGGATCGAGTCGCAGGTATTCGGGCGCACGGCCGCCCGCGATCGCGAGCGCGTCGTAGCGCGATGCGTCGACGTCGTCGAACGCCGCGTTCAGCGTGAACTGGTGGCCGGGCTTCTCGGTGTAGGTCTGATCGCCCTCGAAATCATGGATCGCAGTCTTGATCTTGTCGCCCGCGCGCTTGCCCGGGCAGACTGCATCGACGTGGTGGCCCACGGCCTGCAGCGCCTGGAACGGCACCATCGTTTCGTAGTCTTCGGCGAAATCGCCGGTCAGGAACAGGATCTTCTTCGCGGCCATGGCTTTCTCCAGTGGAGCTGCGTTGAGGGCCCGCGCGACAGGCAAGTGCAACGCCCGCCTGGGGCCCAGAGGACGAAAGCGCAGTGTACTCCGGCCGCTTGAAGCGCGCGTGACGGCCGCCCCGCGCGAGCGGCGGGGCGGTTGTGCACGATGTGCGCGACGGGCGTCAGAAGAAGGTTTCGACGACTTCCGTCACGTTGAACTGCGGATCGAGCACGAGCACCTGGCGCCACTTGTCGAACGTCAGGCACGGGTGCGAGATGTCGAATGCGACCATGTCACCCACTTTCACGTCCGCGCCCGGCGGGATCTGCAGGTACGCGTGCTGGTCCATCATCCCGGTGACGGCCCAGCCTTCGGCGGCGGCGACGTCGCGCGGCGCGGTGTCGCGGCCCGGGCGGAAGTGGCGCGCCGGCTCGGGCAGCCCCGCGTCGAACGCCGCGTCGCGCTTGCCGAGCGCGACGATCGCGCGATCCGCCTCCGGCACCGACTGCACGTAGGCCCACAGCTGCAGCGCGGGCAGCAGTCCTTCGCCCATCGTGCGTGCGATCGGGTTGCGCGCGAACACGTCGGTCTGCGCCTTCTTGTAGATGCCGACATCGTGCGTCAGGTAGCAGCCCGGACGCAGCACGACTTCCGCGAAGCCGGCGTTCGACGCCTTCGCGAATTCCTCCGCGACCACGTCGTACCACGCCGAACCGGCACCGGACAGGATCGCCGGCGTACGCGCGAAGCGGCCTGCTTCGGCCAGCTCGCGCGTGAGCGCGACCGCTTCCTGCAGGAACGTGCGGATCTCGCCTTCCTCCTTCAGCACGCCTTCGTAGAGTTCGATACCGGCCAGCTTCAGCGTGTCCGGATAGCGCGCGATCGCGGCGAGCACGGCCTCGCGCTGTGCGGCGTCGCGCACGCCCGCGCGGCCGCCCGGCACGCCGAGTTCGAGCAGCACGTTCAGCGGCTTCTTCAGTGCGCCGAAGAAGCGGCCGAGCTGGTCGACGCTTTCCGCCGAATCGACGAGGCAGAAGAATTCGAAATCGGGATCGGACAGCAGCCCGGCGATGATCGTCATGTTCTGGCGGCCGACCAGCTGGTTCGCGAGCAGCACGCGCCGCACGCCGCCGTGATACGCGGCCTGCGTCTGGTGCGCGGTCGCGAGCGTGATGCCCCACGCGCCGGCGTCGAGCTGGCGGCGGAACAGTTGCGGCGCCATCGTCGTCTTGCCGTGCGGCGCAAACTTGACGCCGTACTTCTGCACGAATGCCTGCATCCAGTTCAGGTTGTGTTCGATGCGGTCCTCGTAAAGCACGGCGGCCGGCAGGCTGACGTCTTCCGCCAGCAGGTTCCACTCGAGGCGGCCTGCGTCGCCGAGCGGCACGCTCGCGCTCGGCAGATTGCCGAGGCCCTTGCCGAACGGATCAATCGTCGCTTCCTGATAGTTTGTAACTTTCATGTCATCCCGCTCCATCATCACTATGCATTGCACTGAAGTTGACACGCCGATGGTACAGAAAGTAGCATCGGCGCGGTGATGTTATTTAGTAACATCGAGCTTCGCACCCTCGAGCTTTGCCCCCTTTTTGCAGATGAATACGCCCGCCACCCCGTCCGCCCCGCTCGCAGCCGAGCTTCATCCGGCGCAGGCCGTTCAGCCGGTGCTCGACATCGTCGCGCGGATCGCCGAATGTGCGCCCGAGCTGCGCGAAGCCGAGCGCAAGGTCGCCGCGTTCATCCTCGCCGACCTGGCGCGCGCCGCGCATGCCAGCATCGGCGCGCTTGCACGCGACGCGGAGGTCAGCGTCGCGACGGTCACGCGTTTCGCGAAGGCCGTCGGCTGCCGCGACGTGCGCGAGCTGAAGGTGCTCGTCGCGCAGGCGGCGGCCGTCGGCCAGCGCTTTCTGGTGCCGTCCGACGACGCGCCGGCCGACGACACGAGCCCCGCGTCGATGGTCTACGACGAGATCCGCGTCGCGCTCGCACACAACCATCAGTTGCTGCGCAATACGTCGTTCGAGGCAGCCGCCGACCTGCTCGCCGCCGCGAAGATGACCTACGTGTACGGGCAGGGCGGCGGCTCGACCGCGCTCGCCGACGAGCTGCGCTTCCGGCTCGTGCGCTTCGGCCGGCCGGTCGCGAGCTACCAGGACAGCGTGCTGCAGCGGATGGTGGCCGCCACGCTGTCGCGCGACACCGTCGTCGTCGCGCTGTCGGTGAGCGGGCGCGTGCCCGAGCTGCTCGAGAGCTGCCGGCTCGCGAAGCGCTACGGTGCGAAGCTGATCGCGATCACCGCGCCGGCGTCGCCGCTCGCGAAGCTGGCCGACCACCTGATTCCGGTCGTCGCGTTCGAAACCGATTTCATTTACAAGCCGTCGACATCGCGCTACGCGATGATGATGGCGATCGACGTGCTCGTTACCGGCGTCGCATTGCGGCTCGGCGATGCGGGCCGAGAATCGCTGCGTCGCATCAAACACGCGCTCGATGCGCACCGCGGCGGCGGAGACCGTCAACCGGTAGGAGACTGACCATGCATTCGCACCCCGAAGCCGCCGATACGCTGATCGTCGGCGCGCAGCTGTACGACGGCACCGGCGCGCCGCCCGTCACGCGCGACGTCGCGATCCGCAACGGCATGATCGCGGCGATCGGCAACCTGTCGAACTGGCTTGCCGAGAACGTCATCGATGCGAACGGCCGCGCGCTCGCGCCGGGCTTCGTCGACGTGCACACGCACGACGACACACACGTGATCCGCGCACCGGAGATGATCCCGAAGATCTCGCAGGGCGTGACGACCGTGATCGTCGGCAACTGCGGGATCAGCGCGTCGCCGGTGACGCTCGCGGGCGATCCGCCCGATCCGATGAACCTGCTCGGCGAGCGCGGTGCGTTCCAGTACCCGACCTTCGCCGACTACGTCGCGGCCGTGAACGGTGCGCGTCCGGCCGTGAACGTCGCGGCGCTCGTCGGCCACACGGCGCTGCGCAACAACCAGATGGACCGCCTCGACCGCGCGGCGACCGACGGCGAGATTGCCGGCATGCGCGCGCAGCTCGAGGAGGCGCTCGCGAACGGCGCGCTCGGCCTGTCGTCGGGCCTCGCGTACGGCTCCGCGTTCGCGGCGCCGACCGAGGAGGTGATGGCGCTCGCCGAACCGCTCGCAAATGCGGGCGCGCTGTACACGACGCACATGCGCACCGAGTTCGACGCGATCCTCGATGCGATGGAAGAGGCGTACCAGGTCGGCCGCCACGCACGCGTGCCGGTCGTGATCTCGCACCTGAAGTGCGCGGGTCCGTCGAACTGGGGGCGCAGCACCGAAGTGCTCGCGTCGCTCGAAGGCGCGCGCCGCTACCAGCCGGTCGGCTGCGACTGCTATCCGTACAGCCGCAGCTCGTCGACGCTCGACCTGAAGCAGGTGACGGGCGACATCGACATCACGATCACGTGGTCCGAGCCGCACCCGGAAGTGGCGGGCAAGCTGCTGAAGGCGATCGCGGCCGAGTGGGGCGTGACCGAGCAGGAGGCCGCGCAGCGCATCCGCCCGGCGGGCGCCGTGTACCACAACATGTCCGAGGACGACGTGCGCCGGATCCTGTCGCATCCCGCGACGATGGTCGGCTCCGACGGCCTGCCGAACGATCCGCTGCCGCACCCGCGGCTGTGGGGCGCGTTCCCGCGCGTGCTCGGCCACTACGTGCGCGACACGAACCTGCTGCCGCTCGAAGAGGCGATCCGCAAGATGACGTCGCTGTCCGCGCGCCGCTACGGGATCGCACGGCGCGGCGAGGTGCACGTGGGCTACCACGCGGATCTCGTGTTGTTCGATCCGGCGAGCGTGATCGACGCCGCGACGTTCGAGAAGCCGCAGCAGCCCGCGCACGGGATCGACGCCGTGTGGGTGAACGGCGTGCTCACTTATGAAAACGGCCAGCCGACCGGCGAGCGCGCCGGCGGCTTCGTCGCGCGCGGCGAGCGCGTGCCGGCGAGTGCCGACGCCGCGTTCTGAACGCGGTGATTGTCCGATCTGCCGCGCGCGCCATCGTTGGTGCGCGCATCCGTAACCGAAACAAGGAGTGAAACGATGAAGCGATATGGCGTAGGCGAAGCGAAGGGCACGGGCGGCCAGGTGATGCCGTTTGCACGTGCGGTCGAAGCCGACGGCTGGCTGTACGTGTCGGGCCAGACGCCGATGGTGAACGGCGAGGTCGTCGAAGGCGGCATCGTCACGCAGTCGAAGCAGACGATCGAGAACGTGATCGCGATCCTGAAGGAAGCCGGCTACGGCCTCGAGCACGTCGTGCGCTGCGGCGTGTGGCTCGACGACGCGCGCGATTTCGCGTCGTTCAACAAGGTGTTCATTTCGTACTTCGGCGAGCATCCGCCGGCACGCGCGTGCGTGCAGTCGAGCATGGTCATCGACTGCAAGGTCGAGGTCGACTGCATCGCGTACAAGGCGCCGGCGAAGTAACGCCGCCACGGCAAGCCGCTACGCAACGGGCCCGGCGCATTCACGTGCGCCGGGCCCGTTTTTTCATGTGCGGGGTACGGGTCGACCGGTGGGGCTGTGTTCCCGAGGCCGCAACCGTCGCAACGCATCCGGTCCGTTCATGTAAGGTGCCGCATGACCATACGGGGAGGATGTGCATGGAATGGGCTGCGCTGGTGCCGGAGCTGATTTGCTCGGACCTTGCCGGAAGCATTCGCTTCTATCGCGACGTGCTCGGATTCCGGATTCGCTTCGAGCGTCCGGAAGACGGGTTCGCCTATCTCGAGATCGGGGGTGCTCAGCTGATGCTCGAGCAGCACAGCCCGGAGGGCTGGTTGACCGGCCCGCTGGAGCCGCCGTTCGGGCGCGGGATCAATTTTCAGATCGAGGTCGAGGCGCTCGATCCGATTCTCGACAGGATTCGCGCCGCGGGCGTGACGCTGTTCGTCGAGCCGCGCACGTCCTGGTATCGGGAGGGCGAGATCGAGCATGGCCAGGTCGAGATGCTGGTGCAGGATCCCGACGGCTATCTGTTGCGCCTGGTGGAGCTTCTTCCGGAGCGGCCGGTGAAAGGTTGACCGTGGGGCGGCCGCGTTTCTCCGCGCAATGAAAAACGGCCCGGCCGGTTGAACCCGGTCGGGCCGTTTTATCAGGGGGTACCGCCGCGCGTTGCCAACTGCGAACCGCGGCCACCCGCCGCCGTCACTGCCGCGCGTTGCGCGCGTTGTCCGGCATCGGCTGGTTGTAGTTGGTGCGGAACGGGTTGATGTCGAGCCCGCCGCGACGCGTATAGCGTGCGTACACCGCGAGCTTCACCGGTTTGCACGCGTGCAGGATGTCGAGGAAGATCCGCTCGACGCACTGCTCGTGAAAGCCCGTGTGATTGCGGAACGAGATGATGTAGCGCAGCAGGCCCGCGTGATCGATCTGCGGCCCGACGTAGTGGATCTGCACGCTGCCCCAGTCGGGCTGGCCGGTGACCGGGCAGTTCGAGCGCAGCAGGTCGGACACGAGCGTCTCCTCGACCGGCGCTTCGTCTTCAGCGGCCGACAGCAGCGACGGATCGGGTTCGTACACGTCGGTGTCGAGGTCGAGCCGGTCGAGCGACAGCCCGTCGAGCTCGTCCATCTCGAGCTTGCCGAAATCGTGCGGCGACACGAGCTGCACGGACACGGTCGCGCCGCACGCGGCCGACACGTCGCGCTTCAGCGCGTCGCGCACCGCGTCGATCGAATCGAACTTCGTCTGCGCGAACGAGCCGAGATACAGCTTGAACGACTTCGATTCGACGATGTTCGGCGATTCGGCCGGCACGTAGAACGTCGCGACCGCGATCTGCGGCTTGCCGCGCGCGTTGAGCCACGACAGCTCGTAGGCGTTCCAGATGTCGGTGCCGAAGAACGGCAGCGCCGACGTGATGCCGAGCTGCTCGCGCGCGCCGGCGCGCGGGATCGGGAACAGCAGCGACGCGTCGTACTGGGCGGCGTAGACGGTGGCCTTGCCGAGCGGGGAATGTTCGGGATTCATGCGTGACGCCTTTACGACAGGAAGAGGCGGTAAGCCGGGTTGGCGCTCTCCTCGACATACGGATAGCCGAGTGCCGCGAGGAAGCGTTCGAATTCGGCGTGATCGGCCTGCGGCACCTGCAGCCCCACGAGGATCGAGCTGTAGTCCGCGCCCTGGTTACGGTAGTGGAACAGGCTGATGTTCCAGTCCGGCGCCATCGACGACAGGAACTTCATCAGCGCGCCCGGCCGCTCCGGGAATTCGAAGCGGAACAGGCGCTCGTCGAGCGCGAGCGGCGAACGGCCGCCCACCATGTAGCGGATGTGTTCCTTCGACAGCTCGTCATGCGTCAGGTCGACGCTCTTGAAGCCGTGCGATTCGAAGTTCGCGGCGATCTCGGCCGATTCGCCGCGGCGCTTGATCTGCACGCCGACGAAGATGTGTGCGGCCTGCGCATCGGCGATCCGGTAGTTGAACTCGGTGACGTTGCGGTCGCCGACGAGCGAGCAGAAGCGCTTGAAGCTGCCGCGCTCCTCGGGGATCGTGACCGCGAACACGGCTTCGCGCGCTTCACCCACTTCCGCGCGCTCGGCGACGAAGCGCATCCGGTCGAAGTTCATGTTCGCGCCGGACGTGACCGCGACGAGCGTCTGGTTCTCGATGCCTTCGCGTTCCGCGTAGAGCTTCGCGCCCGCGACCGCGAGCGCGCCGGACGGTTCGAGCACGCTGCGCGTATCTTGAAAGACGTCCTTGATCGCTGCGCACAATGCGTCGGTGTTCACCGTCACGACGCCGTCGAGGTATTCGCTGCAGAGCCGGAAGGTTTCCTCGCCGACCAGCTTCACGGCAGTGCCGTCCGCGAACAGGCCGACCTCGCTCAGCTCGACGCGCTTGCCGGCTTCCAGCGACTGCGCCATCGCGCACGAATCCTCGGCCTGCACGCCGATCACCTTGATCTCCGGCCGCACCGCCTTCACGTAGGCCGCGACGCCGGACGCAAGCCCGCCGCCGCCGATCGGCACGAAGATCGCGTGGATCGGGCCTTGGTGCTGGCGCAGGATTTCCATCGCGATCGTGCCCTGGCCGGCGATCACGTACGGATCGTCGAACGGGTGGACGAACGTGAGGCCGCGCTCTTCCTGCACCTTGACCGCGTGTGCATACGCGTCGCTGTACGACTCCCCGGCCTGGATCACCTCGACGCTCGGGCCGCCGTGCGCACGCACCGCATCGACCTTCACCTGCGGCGTCGTGACCGGCACGACGATCACGGCCTTGACGCCCATCCGCGCCGCAGAGAACGCGACACCCTGCGCGTGGTTGCCGGCCGACGCCGTAATCACGCCGCGCGCGAGTGCTTCCGCCGGAATGTGCGCCATCTTGTTGTACGCGCCGCGCAGCTTGAACGAGAACACCGGCTGGTTGTCCTCGCGCTTCAGGTAGACGGCGTTGCGCAGGCGGGCCGACAGGTTGCGGGCGGATTCGAGTTCCGTCTCGATCGCGACGTCGTAGACGCGCGCGGTGAGGATTTTCTTCAGGTAATCGTGGGATGCCATGGGCGCTCGCGTGCAGTGCGGAAGCAGACGGTAAAGGATCAATGATAGCGCCAAGGGTCTGCCTGCACGCAAGCGGCATGCCGAGCGGGTGCTCGCGGGGCCGTGCGGGCGGGGCGTCGGCGAGCGCGCGCGGCCTTTTTTACCGGCTTAACCGCGTGGTTACCGACCGGACGGACGGCGAATGATCACATGAAATCGCGCCGAGCCAGGCCTGGCGCGGCTCGCGGGGATAGCCCCACGACCTGTCCGACGTGTCACGCATGGCCCGATCATGGGTTAGAATTCCGTTTTGAATCAAGGATCGGAAGATGCAGAGGCACCCTCGGATCGCACCGTTGAAGCCGACGCCGCGCGCAGCCTGCCCCGCGGCCGAACGGCATGCGCGCCGCGCGCGATCGTGCTGATCGTTCCGAGTGCCGCCAGGCCCTGTCGCCGGCCAGGAGGGGCGAGTCGCCCGCTCCGGCCCCATGAAGGACAGCCGCGCGCCTGGTAACAGAACAGATTTCCCCAAGATTGCGCCCACGCGCTTGCCGACGCCCGTGCACGGTGTATCGGCCCTCCGAGTCGTCCGAACATGAACGCACCACAAGTTTTCGATCCGCATGGCGCGGCCGCTGCCGTCGCCTCCGACCCCGCGCCTCGCTTGCGCGAGATTCCCTACAACTACACGTCCTTCTCGGATCGCGAGATCGTGATCCGCCTGCTCGGCGAAGAGGCGTGGTCGGTGCTCGACGAACTGCGCGCCGAGCGCCGTACGGGCCGCTCGGCACGGATGCTGTATGAAGTGCTCGGCGACATCTGGGTCGTGCGCCGCAACCCGTACCTGCAGGACGACCTGCTCGACAACCCGAAGCGCCGCGCGCTGCTGATCGAGGCGCTGAACCACCGCCTCACCGAAATCGGCAAGCGCCGCAGCGCGGACCTCACCGAGCACCGCGACGACGCGGGCCGCGAACGTGCGTCGCGCGTCGAGATGCTCGAAACCGCCGCGCAGCGCGCGGTCAACGAGTTCGCCGACGAATTCGAGAAGATGGCCGACCTGCGCCGCCGCGCGACCAAGGCGCTCGGCCGCTGCACGCAGAAGGACAACATCCGTTTCGACGGGCTGTCGCGCGTGTCGCACGTGACCGACGCGACCGACTGGCGTGTCGAATACCCGTTCGTCGTGCTGACCCCCGATAGCGAAGCCGAGATCGCCGGCCTCATCAAGGCCTGCTTCGAGCTCGGCCTGACCGTGATCCCGCGCGGCGGCGGCACCGGCTACACGGGCGGCGCGGTGCCGCTCACGCCGTTCTCCGCCGTCATCAACACCGAAAAGCTCGAACAACTCGGCGCGGTCGAGCTGACCGAGCTGCCGGGCGTCGCGCACAAGGTGCCGACGATCTTCTCCGGCGCGGGTGTCGTCACGCGCCGCGTGACCGAGGCGGCGGAAGCGGCCGGCTACGTGTTCGCGGTCGATCCGACCTCGCTCGACGCATCGTGCATCGGCGGCAACGTCGCGATGAACGCGGGCGGCAAGAAGGCCGTGCTGTGGGGCACCGCGCTCGACAACCTGGCCTGGTGGCGGATGGTCGACCCGGACGGCAACTGGCTCGAAGTCACGCGCCACGAGCACAACCAGGGCAAGATCCACGACATCGCGGTCGCGCGCTTCGAGCTGAAGTGGTTCGACGGCGCCTACGCGCCGGGCGAGAAGCTGCTGAAGAGCGAGATGCTCGAGATCGAAGGCCGCCGGTTCCGCAAGGAAGGGCTCGGCAAGGACGTGACCGACAAGTTCCTCGCCGGCCTGCCGGGCGTGCAGAAGGAAGGCTGCGACGGGCTCATCACGTCCGCGCGCTGGGTGCTGCACAAGATGCCCGCGCACACGCGCACCGTCTGCCTCGAATTCTTCGGCCAGGCGCGCGAGGCGATCCCGAGCATCGTCGAGATCAAGGATTACCTGTTCGAAACGTCGAAGCAGGGCGGCGCGATCCTCGCGGGCCTCGAGCACCTCGACGAGCGCTACTTGCGCGCGGTCGGCTACGCGACCAAAAGCAAGCGCAATTCATTCCCCAAGATGGTGCTGATCGGCGACATCGTCGGCGACGATGCCGATGCGGTCGCGCACGCCACGTCCGAAGTGATCCGGATGGCGAACGGCAAGAGCGGCGAAGGCTTCGTCGCGGTCAGCGCGGAGGCGCGCAAGCGCTTCTGGCTCGACCGCAGCCGCACGGCCGCGATCGCGAAGCACACGAACGCGTTCAAGATCAACGAAGACGTCGTGATCCCGCTGAACCGGATGGGTGAGTACACCGACGGTATCGAGCGGATCAACATCGAGCTGTCGCTGAAGAACAAGCTGCAGCTCGTCGACGCGCTGGAAGCGTTTTTCCGTGCCGGCAACCTGCCCCTCGGCAAGACCGACGACGCGAACGAGATCCCGAGCGCCGAACTGCTCGAAGACCGGGTCCAGCAGGCGCTGGAGCTGCTCAAGCGCGTGCGTGCCCGCTGGGAATTCGTGCGCGACCGGCTCGACCAGCCGCTGCGCGAGGCGCAGCACTACCTCGTGCAGCTCGGCTACGAGGCGCTTGCCGAGAAGTTCGCCGATCGCGCGGACGATCAACCGGGCGCGACCGTGTTCCACGTCACGCAAGACCGCACGGTCCGCATCTCGTGGAAGCAGGAGATCCGTGCAGAGCTGCGCGCGATCTTCAACGGCGGCGCGTTCAAGCAGATCCTCGACGAGGCGCAGGCGATCCACAAGCAGGTGCTGCGCGGCCGCGTGTTCGTCGCGCTGCACATGCACGCGGGCGACGGCAACGTCCACACCAACCTGCCGGTCAACTCCGACAACTACGAGATGCTGCAGGACGCCCACGCGGCGGTCGCACGCATCATGACGCTCGCGCGTTCGCTCGACGGCGTGATTTCCGGCGAGCACGGCATCGGCATCACGAAGCTCGAGTTCCTGACCGACGACGAGATCGCCGAATTCCGCGCGTACAAGCAGCGCGTCGACCCGAACGGCCGCTTCAACAAGGGCAAGCTGCTCGAAGGCGCCGATCTGCGCAACGCCTATACGCCGAGCTTCGGGCTGATGGGGTACGAGTCGCTGATCATGAAGCAGTCCGACATCGGCGCGATTGCCGATTCGGTGAAGGACTGCCTGCGCTGCGGCAAGTGCAAGCCGGTGTGCGCGACCCACGTGCCGCGCGCGAACCTGCTGTACAGCCCGCGCAACAAGATCCTTGCAACCTCGCTGCTGGTCGAGGCGTTCCTGTACGAGGAACAGACGCGCCGCGGCGTGTCGATCAAGCACTGGGACGAGTTCAACGACGTGGCCGACCACTGCACCGTGTGCCACAAGTGCGCGACGCCGTGCCCGGTAAAGATCGACTTCGGCGACGTCACGATGAACATGCGCAACCTGTTGCGCAAGATGGGCAAGAAGAAGTTCAACGCAGGCAATGCGGCGGGCATGTTCTTCCTGAACGCGACCAA
This sequence comes from Burkholderia sp. Ap-955, assembly GCF_011753045.1. NCBI lineage: Bacteria > Pseudomonadati > Pseudomonadota > Betaproteobacteria > Burkholderiales > Burkholderiaceae > Burkholderia > Burkholderia sp. Ap-955. Next base: position 38,639 of record NZ_VWWH01000043.1, on the reverse strand, counting down.
CCCGCAGACGATCAACGTCGCGCGCAGCGTGATGATGGGCGCCGGCTACAAGGTGCAGCGCTTCGCGAACGACATGCTGAAGAAGGTCGTGACGAAGCAGACGCAGCACCCGCCCGCGACGGTCGGCAAGCCGCCCGTGGTCGAGCAGGTGATCCACTTCGTCAACAAGAAGATGCCGGGCAACCTGCCGAAGAAGACGGCGCGCGCGCTGCTCGACATCGAGGACAACAAGATCGTGCCGATCATCCGCAATCCGAAGTCGACCACCGTCGATTCGGAAGCGGTGTTCTACTTCCCGGGCTGCGGCTCCGAGCGCCTGTTCTCGCAGGTCGGCCTCGCGACGCAGGCGATGCTGTGGGAAGCCGGCGTGCAGACGGTGTTGCCGCCGGGCTACCTGTGCTGCGGCTATCCGCAGCGCGGCTCGGGCCAGTACGACAAGGCGGAGAAGATCGTCACCGACAACCGCGTGCTGTTCCACCGGGTCGCGAACACGCTGAACTACCTCGACATCAAGACGGTCGTGGTGTCGTGCGGCACCTGCTACGACCAGCTCGCCGGCTACGAATTCGACAAGATCTTCCCGGGCTGCCGGATCATCGACATCCACGAGTTCCTGCTCGAGAAGGGGATGAAGCTCGATGGCGTGACGGGCACGCGCTACATGTATCACGACCCGTGCCACACGCCGATCAAGACGATGGACCCGGTGAAGCTCGTCAACGAGCTGATGGGCGCCGAGAAGGACGGCTACAAGATCGAGAAGAACGATCGCTGCTGCGGCGAATCGGGCACGCTCGCGGTCACGCGCCCGGACATTTCGACGCAGGTCCGCTTCCGCAAGGAAGAGGAGATCCGCAAGGGGGCCGCGAAGCTGCGCAGCATCCCGGTCGTGGCCGGCAACGCGCCGGCACCGGCCGCCGCGGCCGCGAACGGCCCGGACGTGAAGATCCTGACGAGCTGCCCGTCGTGCCTGCAGGGCCTGTCGCGCTACAGCGAGGACGCGAACCTCGAAGCCGACTACATCGTGGTCGAAATCGCGCGCCAGGTGCTCGGCGAGAACTGGATGGCCGATTATGTCGCACGTGCGAACAATGGCGGGATCGAGCGCGTGCTGGTCTAATGCGGGCATGACGACCGCCCGACCGGGCCAGGAATGAGCGGGCGCCGGCGCAGCAATGCCGGCGCCCGTCCACATGGGAGCGACGATGGAATGCGTGTTTTGCCGTGAAGACGGCGGCGAAGTGCTCTGGCAGGACGATGCGGTGCGTGTCGTCCTCGCGACGGGCGAGCACGAGTACCCGGGCTTCTGCCGGGTGATCTGGGGCGCGCACGTGGCCGAATTCTCCGATCTCGGCGAACCGGAGCGGGCACATCTGATGCGCGTAGTCTATGCGGTCGAGCGGGCCGTGCGCCGCGTGATGCAGCCGAACAAGGTGAATCTCGCGAGCCTCGGCAACATGGTGCCGCACGTGCACTGGCACGTGATCCCGCGCTTTTCCAACGACGCACACTTCCCGCAGCCCGTCTGGGCGCCGCGCCAGCGCAGCGTGTCCGAGGCGCTGCTGCGCTCGCGCGCAGCGCAGGCCTCGCTGCTGCACAATGCGGTGCGCGAGGAAATTCAACGCATGACCGATTCGAGGCAGCCATGAGCGGTTTGACTTCCACGACGCCGATTCCGTCCGGCGTCGTCGTGCACGCGGTGTCGCGCGTGCTCGAATTGCAGTACCCGAACGGCGAGAGTTACCGGATTCCGTTCGAGCTGATGCGCGTGTATTCGCCGTCGGCCGAGGTGCGCGGCCACGGGCCCGGCCAGGAGACGCTGCAGACGGGCAAGCGCGAAGTGACGATCACCGCGCTCGAGGGTGTCGGCAACTACGCGCTGCAGCCGACGTTCTCCGACGGCCATTCGACCGGCATCTACTCGTGGGACCTGCTGTACGAGCTGGCCACGCAGCAGGATGCGCTGTGGCGCGATTATTTCGACAAACTGCAGGCGGCGGGCGTCGAGCGCGACGCCCCGATGCCGGCGGCGAACGCGTCGCACGGCCACTGCCACTGAAATTCGACGGCGCCCGCTCGGCGCCGTCTTGCCATTTACTGAGGATCAACGCGATGAGCAAAACCCACTTCGGCTTCGAAAGCGTCGAGGAAAACGAAAAAGCGAAGAAAGTGGCGGGTGTGTTCCATTCGGTCGCGAGCAACTACGATCTGATGAACGACCTGATGTCGGCGGGCATGCACCGCGCGTGGAAGGCGTTCACGATCGCGCAGGCGAACGTGCGCCCCGGCTTCAAGGTGCTCGACCTTGCGGCCGGCACCGGCGACCTGACCCGGTCGTTCGCAAAGGCGGCCGGGCCGACCGGCGAGGTCTGGCATACGGACATCAACGAATCGATGCTGCGCGTCGGCCGCGACCGGCTGCTCGACAAGGGCATCGTGACGCCGTCGCTCTTGTGCGACGCCGAGAAAATTCCCTTTCCGGACAACTACTTCGATGTGGTCACGGTCGCGTTCGGGCTGCGCAACATGACGCACAAGGATGCCGCGCTGGCCGAGATGCGCCGCGTGACGAAGCCCGGCGGCCGCGTGATGGTGCTGGAATTCTCGAAAGTCTGGGATCCGCTGAAAAAAGCGTACGATCTGTATTCTTTCAAAGTATTACCGTGGCTTGGCGACAAGTTCGCGAAAGATGCCGAAAGTTATCGGTATCTTGCCGAATCTATTCGGATGCACCCCGACCAGGACACGCTGAAGACGATGATGGAACAAGCGGGCCTCGATGCCGTCAAATATTACAATTTGTCAGGTGGCGTGGTAGCTTTACACATGGGAGCCAAGTATTAAGGGGCTCTTTCCATACATTTGTCTTACATCTGGAGAAACTGATGTTCGAATCGCGTTCGTTGTTCAACCGTAGCAAGCCGTCGAAGCCGTGGGCTCGACGGGTCGGCACGCTGCTGATGGTCGGCCTGCTCACGGCCGGCACGTTCGCATCGCTCGACGCCGAAGCCAAGCGCATGGGCGGCGGGCGCAGCATCGGCCGCCAGAACTCCTCCGTCACGCAGCGCCAGGCCACGCCGCCCGCACAGCAACCGATGCAGCAGGCCGCGCCGTCGCAGGCGCAGCGTGCGAATCCGGCCGCACCCGCGCCGGCCGCACAGCCCAACCGCTCGCGCTGGCTCGGGCCGATCGCCGGCCTAGCGGCCGGTCTCGGTATCGCGGCGCTGCTGTCGCACTTCGGCCTGGGCGGCGCATTCGCGAGCATGATGGCGAACGTCATCGTGATCGCGCTGCTCGCGGCGGTCGGCATCTGGCTGATCCGCAAGTTCATGAACCGCCGTCGTCCGCACGAGCCGGCCTACTCGGTCGGCGGCTCGGCGTCGTCGTCGGGCGGCTACTCGCAAAGCCCGTCGTTCCAGCAGGGCAGCACCGGCAGCAACTATTCCGGTAGCGGCAGCAGCTACGCGAACGAAGCGCAAGGCGTGTTCGGCGGCGGTGCCGCGGCCACCGGCGCGGCAGCGGCTGCTGCGGCAGCACCGCTCCAGGTGCCGGCCGGCTTCGACACCGAAGCGTTCCTGCGCAGCTCGAAGGTTTACTTCGTGCGCCTGCAGGCCGCGTGGGACCAGGGCAACCTGGCCGACATCCGCGAGTTCACGACGCCGGAAATGTTCGCCGAGATCAAGATCGACCTCGATTCGCGCGGCAACGAGTCGAACCAGACCGACGTCGTGCAGCTCGACGCGGAACTGGTCGCGATCGAGGATCGCGGCATCGAGCAGTCGGCGAGCGTGCGCTTCCACGGCCTGATCCGCGAATCGGCGAATGCGTCGGCCGCGCCGTTCGACGAGGTGTGGAACCTGTCGAAGTCGGGCAGTCAGGGCTGGCTGCTCGCGGGCATCCAGCAGATCAACACGCACTGAGCGTGACCGGCGGCCCGCGCCGCCGGCACCCGGGCAACGGCCGCCGCACTGCGACCGCTTGCCGCCCGGGTGTGCGGTCAGGCACGGTCTGCCGGCGATCCGACGTTACAATAGAAACCCGCGTGGGCGCCCGGCCTGCGCGGGTTTTTTCTTTCCCAGCCCGATGACCTTTGCCGCCAAGCCTTTTGCTGCTGCTGTCAATCACCTGCTCGCCCGCGAATCGTGGGCGCGCGACCGCCTGATTCCCTATTCGGGCAAGACTGCCCGGATCGACGTGCCCCCGGTTACGCTGACGCTGCTGGTGCAGCCCGACGGCTATCTGTCGGCCGTCGACGCGCACGATGCGCAACAGGTCGACGTGTCGATCGCGCTTGCCGGCGACGCGGTCGCCGCGTTCCTGCAGGGCGGCCAGGCGGCCGTGATGAAGCACGTGAAGATCGAGGGCGACGCGGAGTTCGCCACGCAGATCGCGAAGCTGGCCGAGCACCTGCGCTGGGAACCTGAAGAAGATCTCGCGAAGCTGGTCGGCGACGCGGCGGCATACAGGATCGCGACGGTCGTGCGCGACGCCGGCGCGCGCGCGCGACGCACCGGCCGCAACGTGCTCGATTCCGTCGCCGAATACTGGCTCGACGAGAACCCGCAAGTCGTCCGGCGCGCGTCGCTCGGCGGCTTCGATGCCGAACTGGCGCGCGCACGCGATGCGCTCGCACGGGTCGAAAAGCGGGTCGAGCGACTCGAACAAAAAATCGGCGCGCGCACGGGTTCCGGCCCGCGCGGCGCGCACTGAGGGGCCGCAGGGCATGCGCATTTTCCGTTTCATCAAGATTGTCTACACCGTCATCCGCTTTGGCCTCGACGAAGTGATGCTGTCCCGGATCGACGACCGGCGCGTGAAGCTGCTGTTGCGGATCACGACGATCGGCCGCCGCTATTCGGATCCGCCTGCCGTGCGGCTGCGTCACGCGCTCGAAAGCCTCGGCCCGATCTTCGTGAAGTTCGGCCAGGTGCTGTCGACGCGCCGCGACCTGCTGTCGGTCGATTTCGCGAACGAACTCGCGAAGCTGCAGGACCAGGTGCCGCCGTTCGATTCGGCGGTCGCGATCGGGATCATCGAGAAGTCGCTCGGTGCGCCGGTCGACGAGCTGTTCGACGAATTCGAGCGCGAGCCGGTCGCGAGCGCGTCGATCGCGCAGGTGCATTTCGCGAAGCTCAAGCAGGGCGTGCACGCGGGCAAGGCCGTCGCCGTCAAGGTGCTGCGCCCGAACATGCTGTCCGTGATCGATTCCGACCTCGCGCTGATGCGCGACATCGCGATCTGGACCGAGCGCATGTGGGCCGACGGTCGACGCCTGAAGCCGCGCGAGGTCGTCGCCGAATTCGACAAGTACCTGCACGACGAGCTCGACCTGATGCGCGAGGCCGCCAACGGCAGCCAGCTGCGCCGCAACTTCGCGGGTCTCGACCTGCTGCTCGTGCCCGAAATGTTCTGGGATTTCTCGACGTCGCAGGTGCTCGTGATGGAGCGCATGACCGGCGTGCCGATCAGCCAGGTCGAGACGCTGCGTTCGGCCGGCGTCGACATCAAGAAGCTCGCGCGCGAAGGCGTCGAGATCTTCTTCACGCAGGTGTTCCGCGACGGCTTCTTCCACGCGGACATGCACCCGGGCAACATCCAGGTGAGCCTCGATCCGAATACGTTCGGCCGCTACGTCGCGCTCGATTTCGGGATCGTCGGCGCGCTGTCCGATTTCGACAAGAACTACCTCGCGCAGAACTTCCTCGCGTTCTTCAAGCGCGACTACCACCGCGTCGCGACGCTCCACCTCGAATCGGGCTGGGTGCCGCCCGAAACGCGCGTCGAGGAACTCGAAAGCGCGATCCGCGCGGTGTGCGAGCCGTATTTCGACCGCGCGCTGAAGGACATCTCGCTCGGCCAGGTGCTGATGCGCCTGTTCTCGACGTCGCGCCGCTTCAACGTCGAGATCCAGCCGCAGCTCGTGCTGCTGCAGAAGACGATGCTGAACGTCGAGGGCCTCGGCCGCTCGCTCGACCCCGAGCTTGACCTGTGGAAGACCGCGAAGCCGTACCTCGAGCGCTGGATGACCGAGCAGATCGGCCTGCGCGGCTGGTACGAGCGCTTCAAGGTCGAGGCGCCGCAGTGGAGCAAGACGCTGCCGCAACTGCCGCGCCTGATCCATCACGCGATGGCCGCGCGCCATGACGCGCCGCGTGCCGCGAGCGAAGAGCTGATGCGTCAGATCCTCGTCGAGCAGAAGCGGACGAACCGGCTGATGCAGGCGCTGCTGATCTTCGGCCTTGCCGTCGGCGTCGGGGCGCTCGTTGCGCGTGTGCTGCTGGCGCTTGCGTACGGCACATGACCGAAAGGAGCAGGGCGATGTCCGATCCGAAGCAACCCGCTACACCGTCAGCCGCCGATTTCACGACGCGCGATCCCGGCAACGCATCGTTCTGGGACGAGCGTTTCGAGCGTGGCGTGACGCCGTGGGAATTCGGCGGTGTGCCCGAGGGCTTCAGTGTGTTCGCGCATCGGCTCGAGCCGTGCGCGGTGCTGATTCCCGGCTGCGGCAGTGCGCAGGAAGCCGGGTGGCTGGCCGAAGCCGGCTGGCCCGTGCGTGCGATCGATTTCGCCGCGCAGGCGGTGGCTGCCGCGAAGGCGCAGCTCGGTGCGCATGCGGACGTCGTCGAGCAGGCCGATTTCTTTGCGTACCGGCCGCCGTTCGACGTGCAGTGGGTGTACGAGCGCGCGTTCCTGTGCGCGCTGCCGCCGGCCATGCGTGCCGGCTATGCGACGCGCATGGCCGAGTTGCTGCCTGCTGACGGATTGCTGGCCGGCTATTTCTTCCTGATGGCGAAACCGAAGGGGCCGCCGTTCGGAATCGAGCGTGCCGAACTCGATGCGCTGCTCACGCCGCACTTCGAACTGGTCGAGGATTTGCCCGTGACCGATTCGCTCGCGGTGTTCGAAGGACATGAGCGCTGGCTCACGTGGCGTCGCCGCTGATGCGCGGGTGTCGCGGCCATTGCCGGAGCGCGACGGGGTTTCGGCTATAATTCAAGGTTTTGCAAGCTGTTTCCAGTTTCCGCGGGAAAAATATCATGCCGATCTACGCCTATCGATGCGAAGCGTGTGGTTTCGCGAAGGACGTGCTCCAGAAGATGAGCGACGCGCCGCTGTCGCAGTGCCCGGAATGCGGGAAGGATGCATTTCGCAAGCAGGTCACTGCCGCGGGCTTCCAGCTGAAGGGTTCGGGTTGGTATGTCACCGATTTCCGTGGCGGTTCGGGCGGCACCAGCGCGCCGGCGACGGCGTCGGGCGACGCAGCCCCGGCTGCGGCAACGGAAGCCGCGCCCGCTGCGGCTGCGCCGGCTGCTTCGAGCAGTTCCGAAAGCACGACGACGAGCGCAGCGCCCGCCCCGGCTGCAGCGCCCGCCGCCAGCAGTTGACCGTCGCGGCCCGGCCGGGCTGCGACCAACCCGCGCCGCCGGCGCGGTTCATTGACGGCAGATGATGAAAAAGACGACCCTGAAATCGGTGTTTCTGACCGGCCTGCTGGTTCTCGTCCCGCTCGCGATCACGCTGTGGGTGCTTGGTCTCATCATCGGCACGATGGACCAGACACTGCTCCTGTTGCCCGAATCGTGGCAGCCCGAGCGGATGCTCGGCTTCCATCTGCCGGGGATCGGCGCGGTGCTGACGCTCGCGTTCATCTTCGTCGTCGGGCTGGCCACGCAGAACTTCATCGGCCAGAAGCTCGTCACGTGGTGGAACGCCGTGGTGCGCCACATCCCGGTCGTCGGGCCGATCTACACGAGCGTCAAGCAGGTGTCGGACACGCTGCTGTCGAGCAGCGGCAACGCGTTCCGCAAGGCGCTGTTGATCGAATACCCGCGTCGCGGCTCGTATACGATCGCGTTTCTGACCGGCACGCCGGGCGGCGACGTGCTCAATCATCTGACGGAAGAATACGTGAGCGTCTATATCCCGACGACGCCGAACCCGACGTCGGGCTTCTTCCTGATGCTGCCGAAGAGCGAAGTCATCGAACTCGACATGTCGGTCGATGCCGCGCTCAAGTACATCGTCTCGATGGGCGTGGTGGCGCCCCCGGCGCCGGCTCCGGCGCCTGCACGCCGCCCCGTCGAGCCGCCGCTGTAAGTAAAGAATCATCGCCCGGGCCGCGCGTTGCGGCGCCCGTTGATCAAACCGAACGAAAGCAAACATCATGTCGATGCGTACTGAATACTGCGGTCTCGTGACCGAACACCTGCTGGGCCAAACCGTGTCGCTGTGCGGCTGGGTGCAGCGCCGCCGCGATCACGGCGGTGTGATCTTCATCGACCTGCGCGATCGTGAAGGCCTCGTGCAGGTGGTGTGCGACCCGGATCGCGCGGAAATGTTCGCGACCGCCGAAGGCGTGCGCAATGAGTTCTGCGTGCAGATCAAGGGCCTCGTGCGCAACCGTCCGGAAGGCACGGTCAACGCCGGCCTGAAGAGCGGCAAGATCGAAGTGCTGTGCCACGAACTGAATGTGCTGAACGCGTCGGTCACGCCGCCGTTCCAGCTCGACGACGACAACCTGTCGGAAACGACGCGTCTGACGCACCGCGTGCTCGACCTGCGTCGCCCGCAGATGCAGCACAACCTGCGCCTGCGCTACCGCGTGGCGATCGAAGCGCGCAAGTACCTCGACGAGCAGGGCTTCATCGACATCGAAACGCCGATGCTGACGAAGAGCACGCCGGAAGGCGCGCGCGACTACCTCGTGCCGTCGCGCGTGAACGCAGGCCAGTTCTTCGCGCTGCCGCAGTCGCCGCAGCTGTTCAAGCAGCTGCTGATGGTCGCGAACTTCGACCGTTACTACCAGATCACCAAGTGCTTCCGCGACGAAGACCTCCGTGCCGACCGTCAGCCGGAATTCACGCAGATCGACTGCGAAACGTCGTTCCTCGGCGAGCAGGAAATCCGTGACCTGTTCGAAGACATGATCCGTCACATCTTCAAGACGACGATCGACGTCGAACTCGACGCGAAATTCCCGGTGATGCCGTACTCGGAAGCGATGGCGCGTTTCGGTTCGGACAAGCCGGACCTGCGCGTGCAGCTCGAATTCACCGAGCTGACCGACGCGATGAAGGACGTCGACTTCAAGGTGTTCAGCACGCCGGCCAACGCGAAGGACGGCCGTGTCGCGGCACTGCGCGTGCCGAAGGGCGGCGAGCTGTCGCGTGGCGACATCGACGGCTACACCGAATTCGTGCGCATCTACGGCGCGAAGGGCCTCGCATGGATCAAGGTCAACGAGAAGGCGAAGGGCCGTGACGGCCTGCAGAGCCCGATCGTCAAGAACCTGCACGACGCATCGATCGCGGCGATCCTCGAGCGCACCGGCGCGGAAGACGGCGACATCATCTTCTTCGCGGCCGACCGCGCGAAGGTCGTCAACGACAGCCTCGGCGCGCTGCGCCTGAAGATCGGCCATTCGGAATTCGGCAAGGCGAGCGGCCTCGTCCAGGCGGGCTGGAAGCCGCTGTGGGTCGTCGACTTCCCGATGTTCGAATACGACGACGAAGATGCACGCTACGTCGCGGCTCACCACCCGTTCACGAGCCCGAAGGACGAGCACCTCGAGTACCTCGAGACGGATCCGGGCCGTTGCCTCGCGAAGGCCTACGACATGGTGCTGAACGGCTGGGAAATCGGCGGCGGCTCGGTGCGTATCCACCGCGAGGAAGTGCAGAGCAAGGTGTTCCGCGCGCTGAAGATCGGTGCTGAAGAAGCACAGCTCAAGTTCGGCTTCCTGCTGGACGCACTGCAGTACGGCGCGCCGCCGCACGGCGGTATCGCATTCGGTCTCGACCGCATCGTCACGATGATGGCCGGCGCCGATTCGATCCGCGACGTGATCGCGTTCCCGAAGACGCAGCGTGCGCAGGATCTGCTCACGCAAGCGCCGAGCCCGGTCGACGAGCGTCAGCTGCGCGAACTGCACATCCGTCTGCGTCAGCCGGAACAGCCGAAGGCGTAACGCGCTTCGTACCCGGTCGTGTGTGCGTTCGCGCGCACACGACGCACATGAAAAAGGCGCAGCGATGCGCCTTTTTCGTTTTTTGCGGTACAGTCGCAGCACTTGCCGCCCGTTCGGAGCATTTGCCCGGCGCGCGGCCCTGTGCTGCATGAAACAAAGATGACGAAGCCGCCGAAAATCCCCGAATCCGTTCTTGTCGTGATCTACACGCCCGACCTCGATGTGCTCGTGATCAAGCGTGCCGACCAGCCCGATTTCTGGCAATCGGTGACCGGCTCGAAGGACGCGCTCGACGAGCCGCTCGCGGTCACCGCCGCGCGCGAAGTGATCGAAGAGACCGGCATCGCAGTCGGCACGCCGGACGTGCCGGCCAGTGCGCTCGTCGACTGGCGCCACAAGATCGAATACACGATCTATCCGCAATACCTGCATCGCTATGCGCCGGGCGTCACGCGCAATGTCGAGCACTGGTTCGGCCTGTGCGTGCCGCATCGCGTCGACGTGACGCTGTCGCCGCGCGAGCATGTCGACCATGCGTGGCTGCCGTTCCGCGAGGCGGCCGCACGCTGTTTCTCGCCGTCGAACGCCGAGGCGATCCTGCAACTGCCCGCGCGCGTGGCACTGTCGCGCGCGCCGCACGGCTCGTCCGCATGACGGCGGAAGCCCGCAAGCGCTTCGCGCAATTGCGGCAGATGTTCCTGCAGGAACGCGGTTCCGCGTCGCGGCTCGCGTTTACGGCCGGCAACACGGTGCGGCTGTGCGAAACCGGCGGCGAATTCTTCCACGCGCTGATCGAACGGATCGACGCCGCGCGCGAGCAGGTGATGCTCGAAACCTACATCTTCTGCGACGACGCGGCCGGCCGGCCGGTGTCGGACGCGCTGATCCGCGCGGCGCGGCGCGGCGTGCGCGTGCGCGTGATCACCGACGGCATCGGCACCGCACGCCTGCCGTTGTTCGACACATGGGCCGAAGCCGGCGTCGAGCACTGCATCTACAACCGTTTCCTGTTCGGCCGTTTCGGCTTCTCGCGCACGCACCGCAAGCTCGCGGTGATCGATCACGCGGTCGCGTTCTGCGGCGGCATCAACATCGTCGACGACTACACGCAGGGCAGCGCGACGCTGCCGTTCGCGCGCTGGGACTTCGCAGTCGAGATGGCCGGGCCCGCGGTGGCCGACGTGCGCGCCGCGTTCGAGTTGCAGTGGCACCGCATCCAGTTCGGCCACAAGCCGTATGCGCAGTACGCGGCCGGGCTGCACGGTGGCGAAGCGTTCCCCGACATGTTCCGGCGCTGGATGCGCAGCCATCGATGGATCAAGGCCGGCGCACTGCGGGTCGTGACCGAGCCGAGCGTCGCGTTCGTCGCGCGCGACAACGTCGTGAACCGCCGCGCGATCGAGAAGGCGTATCTCGCGGCGATCGGCCAGGCGCGCCAGCGGATCCTGCTCGCGAATCCGTATTTCATGCCGGGCCGCAAGCTGCGCCGCGCACTGACGGGTGCGGCCCGCCGCGGCGTCGACGTGCAGGTGCTGATCGGTCGCAAGGAATTCACGGCGCTCGATACGGCCGTGCCGTTCCTGTATCACTCGCTGTTGCGGGCGGGCGTGCGCGTTGCCGAATACGACAAGACGATCCTGCACGGCAAGGTCGCCGTGATCGACGACAACTGGGCGACGGTCGGCTCGTCGAACCTGGACGCGCTGAGCCTGATGCTGAACAATGAAGCGAACGTCGTGCTGGTGCGCTACGATGCAGTGACGAACCAGTTGCGAGACGCGATCGCGACCGCGTTCGCCGAAGGCCGGGAGATCGATGCCGCGCGCTACGCCGCGCGCCCGCGCATCGAGCGGCTGCTGAACTGGCTTGCGTACAACACGTACCGCCTCGTGATGAAGGCGCTGACGGTCGGCGGTTACGACTGAACGCAGACTAAGTATTCGCTTCATAAAATCTGTCCGCACGTTCGTGCGGAAAAGCCGCTCCGGTCCCGCCGGAATCGCGCAAAATAGCGGCTCGGTTAGACACCGGTTTCTAATAATTTCCTTGTTTCGCGAGCGGCCGCACTCAATAATAGTACGGCCGTTCGATTTTATTCGAACCCCCGAACGGTTACAGAAATAGCTATGCGAAAAGGCGAACAGACGCGTGCCGCGATACTTGAAGCTGCTTTGGACCTCGCCAGCCGTGACGGGCTGGAGGGGCTGACGATCGGCCTGCTGGCCGAGCGCATGCAGATGAGCAAGAGCGGTGTGTTCGCGCACTTCGGATCGCGTGAAGACCTGCAGGTCGAGGTCGTCCGCGAGTATCACCATCGTTTCGAAAACGAGGTGTTCTTTCCGAGCCTGCGCGAGCCGCGAGGCTTGCCGCGCCTTCGGGCGATGCTGGCCCGCTGGACGGAGAAGCGCATCCAGGAGGTGACGACCGGATGCATCTACATCAGCGGTGCGGTCGAGTACGACGACCGGCCTGACAGCCCCGTGCGCGAGCAGTTGATCGCAAGCGTGACGGCCTGGCGTGCCGCGATGCTGCGTGCCATTTCGCAGGCGAAGGAAGAAGGGCATCTGCGTGCGGATACGGATCCGGACCTGATGCTCTTCGAGTTGTACAGCTTCACGCTCGGCCTGCATCACGACGCACGCTTCCTGCATTCGCCGGACGCCGTGCGCCTCACGTGGGCCGCGCTGGAAAAGACGATTGTTTCGTATCAGAGCGAGAGCCGTTAGCGGCGCGTGATCCGCCCGCCAGGAGCTCGAGCCGTTTTGCCCACCTTTGGAGAGAGTCATGGGACAGTACGCCGCGCCGCTGCGCGACATGCAATTCGTGTTGCACGAGCTTCTGAACGTCGAAGCCGAAGTCAAGCAAATGCCCAAGCATGCGGACCTCGACGCCGACACGATCAACCAGGTCCTCGAGGAAGCGGGCAAGTTCTGCTCCGAGGTGCTGTTCCCGCTGAACCAGGTCGGCGATCGCGAAGGCTGCACGTATGAAGGCGACGGCGTCGTGAAGACCCCGACCGGCTTCAAGGAAGCCTACCAGCAGTACGTCGAGGCCGGCTGGCCGGCGCTCGGCTGCGATCCGGACTACGGCGGCCAGGGCCTGCCCGCGTTCGTGAACAACGCGCTCTACGAAATGCTGAACTCGGCGAACCAGGCCTGGACGATGTATCCGGGCCTGTCGCACGGCGCCTACGAGTGCCTGCACGCGCACGGCGCGCCGGAACTGCAGCAGCGCTACCTGCCGAAGCTCGTGACGGGCGAATGGACCGGCACGATGTGCCTGACCGAGCCGCACTGCGGCACCGACCTCGGCATCCTGCGCACCAAGGCCGAACCCAACGGCGACGGCTCGTACTCGATCAGCGGCACGAAGATCTTCATCTCGAGCGGCGAGCACGACATGTCGAAGAACATCATCCACCTCGTGCTCGCGCGCCTGCCGGACGCGCCGCAAGGCACCAAGGGGATCTCGCTGTTCATCGTGCCGAAGTTCATCCCCGACGCAGCGGGCGAGCCGGGCGAGCGCAACGGCATCAAGTGCGGCTCGATCGAGCACAAGATGGGCATCCACGGCAACTCGACGTGCGTGATGAACCTCGACGGTGCGAAGGGCTGGATGGTCGGCGAGCCGAACAAGGGCTTGAACGCGATGTTCGTGATGATGAATGCCGCGCGCCTCGGCGTCGGCATGCAGGGCCTCGGCCTCACGGAAGTCGCGTACCAGAACTCGCTCACGTATGCGAAGGAGCGCCTGCAAATGCGCTCGCTGACGGGCCCGAAGGCACCGGACAAGCCGGCCGACCCGATCATCGTGCACCCGGACGTGCGCCGCATGCTGCTCACGCAGAAGGCCTACGCCGAAGGCGCGCGCGCATTCACATACTGGTCCGCGCTGCAGATTGACAAGGAACTGTCGCATGCCGACGAAGCGGTGCGCAAGGAAGCGGCCGACCTCGTCGCGCTGCTCACGCCGATCATCAAGGCGTTCCTGACCGACAACGCATTCGAGTCGACCAACCACGCGATGCAGATCTACGGCGGCCACGGCTTCATCTCCGAGTGGGGCATGGAGCAATACGTGCGCGACGCGCGGATCAACATGATCTACGAAGGCACGAACTCGATCCAGTCGCTCGACCTGCTGGGCCGCAAGGTGCTCGGCGACATGGGCGCGAAGCTGAAGAAGTTCGGCAAGCTCGTCACGGAATTCGCGGAAGCCGAAGGCGTGAAGCCGGAAATGGCCGAGTTCATCAACCCGCTCGCCGACATCGGCGACAAGGTGCAGAAGCTGACGATGGAAATCGGCATGAAGGCGATGCAGAACCCGGACGAAGTCGGCGCTGCCGCCGTGCCGTACCTGCGCACCGTCGGCCACCTGGTGTTCTCGTACTTCTGGGCGCGCATGGCGCGCCTCGCACTCGACAAGGAAGCGTCGGGCGATCCGTTCTACAAGTCGAAGCTCGCCACCGCCCGCTTCTACTTCGCGCGCCTGCTGCCCGAGACGGCGTCGACGATCCGCGCCGCACGCGCCGGTTCGAAGACGCTGATGGAAGTCGACGAATCGCTGTTCTGACGCGAGTCCGGGCGGGGCGCGATGCGCACCGCCCGAACGCAACGGTTCCTGGTACTCACTTCGCTGTGCAGCCCCCACCTCCCGCGCTGCACGACACTATCCGGAGACATCCCGTGAGCAATTTCCTGATTCGCAAGGTCGCCGTGCTGGGCGCCGGCGTGATGGGCGCGCAGATCGCCGCGCACCTCATCAACGCGCGCGTGCCGGTGCTGCTGTTCGACCTGCCGGCCAAGGAAGGCCCGAAAAACGCGATCGCGCTGAAGGCGATCGAGAACCTGAAGAAGCTGTCGCCCGCGCCGTTCGGCGTGAAGGACGACGCAAAGTACCTCGAGGCAGCCAACTACGAAGACGACATCGCGAAACTCGCCGAGTGCGACGTCGTGATCGAGGCGATCGCCGAGCGGATGGACTGGAAGCACGACCTGTACAAGAAGGTCGCGCCGCACATCGCGCCGAATGCGATCTTCGCGACCAACACGTCGGGCCTGTCGATCACGAAGCTGTCCGAAGGTTTCTCGGACGAGCTGAAGTCGCGTTTCTGCGGCGTGCACTTCTTCAACCCGCCGCGCTACATGCACCTCGTCGAGCTGATCCCGACCGCGCATACGCGCCCGGAGATCCTCGACCAGCTCGAAACCTTCCTGACGAGCATCGTCGGCAAGGGCGTCGTGCGCGCGAAGGACACGCCGAACTTCATCGCGAACCGCGTCGGCATCTTCTCGATCCTGGCCGTGATCACCGAGGCCGCGAAGTTCGGCCTGCGTTTCGACGAAGTCGACGACCTGACGGGCAGCCGCCTCGGCCGCGCGAAGTCGGCGACGTTCCGCACCGCGGACGTGGTCGGCCTCGACACGATGGCGCACGTGATCAAGACGATGCAGGACAACCTCGCCGACGATCCGTTCTTCCCGGTCTACCAGACGCCTGCCGTGCTCGCCGAACTGGTGAAGCAGGGCGCGCTCGGCCAGAAGACGGGCGGCGGCTTCTACAAGAAGGAAGGCAAGGCGATCAAGGTGCTCGACGCGAAGACGGGCACCTACGTGGATTCGGGCGCGAAGGCGGACGAAACCGTCGGCCGCATCCTGAAGCGTCCGCCGGCGGAACGCCTGAAGCTGCTGCGTGAAACGGACCATCCGCACGCGCAGTTCCTGTGGTCGATCTTCCGCGACGTGTTCCACTACATCGGCGTGCATCTCGAATCGATCGCCGACAACGCGCGTGACGTCGACCTCGCGATCCGCTGGGGCTTCGGCTGGAACGAAGGCCCGTTCGAAGGCTGGCAGGCCGCCGGCTGGAAGCAGGTCGCCGAGTGGGTGCAGGAAGACATCGCGGCCGGCAAGGCGCTCGCGAACGTGCCGCTGCCGTCGTGGGTGCTCGAAGGCGCGGTTGCGGAAAAGGGTGGCGTGCACACGGCCGAAGGCTCGTGGGCGCCGGCAGCGAAGCGCTTCGTGCCGCGTTCGGACCTCGCGGTCTACGACAAGCAGGTGTTCCGCGCGCCGCTGCTCGGCGAAGCCGGTGCCGATCCGAAGACGTACGGCAAGACGCTGTTCGAAACCGATGCCGTGCGTGCATGGGTCGACGACCGTGCGGGTGAGGATGACGTCGTGATCGTGTCGTTCAAGTCGAAGATGAACACGATCGGACCGAGCGTGATCGACGGCCTCGTGCAGGCGATCGAACTCGCGGAGAAGGACTACAAGGGCGTGGTGATCTGGCAGCCGACGTCGCTGAAGCTCGGCACGCCGGGCGGCCCGTTCTCGGCCGGTGCGAACCTCGAAGAGGCGATGCCCGCGTTCATGATGGGCGGCGCGAAGGGCATCGAGCCGTTCGTGAAGAAGTTCCAGGAAGGCATGCTGCGCGTGAAGTACGCGAACGTGCCGGTCGTCGCAGCCGTGTCGGGCATCGCGCTCGGCGGCGGGTGCGAGCTGATGCTGCACAGCGCGAAGCGCGTCGTGCACGTCGAGAGCTACATCGGTCTCGTCGAAGTGGGTGTCGGCCTCGTGCCGGCGGGCGGCGGTCTGAAGGAAGCCGCGCTGCGCGCAGCGGATGCCGCAACGGCCGCGAATGCGACCACCGACATCCTGAAGTTCGTCACGAAGTCGTTCGAGAACGCGGCGATGGCGAAGGTGTCGGCGTCCGCGCACGATGCCCGTGCGATGGGCTACGTGAAGCCGTCCGACACGATCATCTTCAACGTGTTCGAACTGCTCGACACCGCGAAGAAGGAAGCGCGCGCGCTGGCTGCAACCGGCTACCGCGCACCGCTGCGCGCGAAG
The DNA here is from genome assembly GCF_011753045.1 of Burkholderia sp. Ap-955. Lineage (NCBI taxonomy): Bacteria > Pseudomonadati > Pseudomonadota > Betaproteobacteria > Burkholderiales > Burkholderiaceae > Burkholderia > Burkholderia sp. Ap-955. The sequence goes on along the minus strand of NZ_VWWH01000043.1, from coordinate 21,821 downwards.
GACGTGCCGGTCGCCGGCCGTTCGGCGATCGCGACGATCAAGGCATCGCTCGTCAACATGCGTGACGGCCGCTTCATCAGCGATCACGACTACCTGATCGCGAGCCGCATCGCCGAAGCCGTGTGCGGCGGCGACGTCGAAGCCGGCAGCCTGGTCGACGAGCAGTGGCTGCTCGCGCTGGAGCGCCGTGCGTTCGTCGAGCTGCTCGGCACGCAGAAGACGCAGGAACGGATCATGGGCATGTTGCAGACCGGCAAGCCGGTGCGTAACTGAGCGAGCGGATAAGGCAAGGAGTCTCAAATGAGCAAACAATTGCAAGACGCATACATCGTCGCCGCCAGCCGCACGCCGATCGGCAAGGCCCCGCGCGGTGTCTTCAAGAACACGCGCCCGGACGAGCTGCTGGTCCACGCGCTCAAGTCGGCGGTGGCGCAGGTGCCCGGCTTCGACACGAAGCTGATCGAAGACGCGATCATCGGTTGCGCGATTCCGGAAGCCGAGCAGGGCCTGAACGTCGCGCGGATGGGCGCGCTGCTCGCGGGCCTGCCGCAGACCGTCGGCGGCGTGACGGTCAACCGCTTCTGCGCGTCGGGCATCACGGCGCTGGCCATGGCGGCCGACCGCATCCGCGTCGGTGAATCGGACGCGATCTTCGCGGGTGGCTGCGAATCGATGAGCATGGTGCCGATGATGGGCAACAAGCCGTCGATGTCGCCGCACATCTTCGATCGCAACGAAGACTTCGGCATCGCGTACGGGATGGGCCTGACGGCCGAGCGCGTCGCGGAGCAGTGGAAGGTGAGCCGCGAAGACCAGGACGCATTCTCGGTCGAGTCGCACCGCAAGGCGCTTGCCGCCCAGCAGGCCGGCGAGTTCAACGACGAGATCGCCGCGTACACGATCACCGAGCGTTTCCCGAACCTCGCGACGGGTGAAGTCGACGTGAAGACGCGCGAGATCAAGCTCGACGAAGGTCCGCGTGCGGATACGTCGATCGAAGGCCTCGCGAAGCTGCGCACGGTGTTCGCGAACAAGGGCTCGGTCACGGCCGGCAACAGCTCGCAGACGTCGGACGGCGCGGGCGCGCTGCTCGTCGTGTCGGAGAAGGTGCTCAAGGAATTCAACCTGACGCCGCTCGCACGCTTCGTGAGCTTCGCGGTGCGTGGCGTGCCGCCGGAAATCATGGGCATCGGTCCGAAGGAAGCGATTCCGGCCGCACTGAAGGCCGCCGGCCTGAAGCAGGACGATCTCGACTGGATCGAGCTGAACGAAGCGTTCGCTGCGCAATCGCTGGCGGTGATGCGCGATCTCGGCCTCGACCCGTCGAAGGTCAACCCGATGGGCGGCGCGATCGCACTCGGCCACCCGCTCGGCGCGACCGGCGCGATCCGCGCGGCGACCGTCGTGCACGGGCTGCGTCGCCGCAACCTGAAGTACGGGATGGTCACGATGTGCGTCGGCACCGGCATGGGCGCCGCGGGCATCATCGAACGCCTGTAAGCGGAGCACGACGACAAGCTGCGACGGTGCGCGGGCCACGAGCTCGCGCACCGTTTTTTTCATTCCGATAGAGGAAAGTCAAAGGAGACGGTTGTGGCCGAAATTCAAGTGGAACGCGCCGATGGCGTGATGACGATCACGATCGCACGCCCGGCGAAGAAGAACGCGCTGACGGCGGCGATGTACCAGACGATGGCCGACGCACTCGCCGAAGCGCAGGAAGACAAGGCGGTTCGCGTGATCCTGCTGCGCGGCGGCGACGGCAACTTCACCGCGGGGAACGATCTCGAGGATTTCCTGAAGTCGCCGCCGAAGGACGACACCGCTCCGGTGTTCCAGTTTCTCGCGCGGATCAGCAGCGCGAGCAAGCCGATCGTGGCCGCGGTGCCGGGCCTGGCGATCGGCGTCGGCGTGACGATGCTGCTGCACTGCGATCTGGTCTACGCGGCCGACACCGCGACGTTCTCGTTGCCGTTCACGCAGCTCGGACTGTGCCCGGAAGCCGCGTCGAGCGTGCTGCTGCCGCGTCTGGCCGGCCATCAGGTCGCGGCCGAGAAGCTGCTGCTCGGCGAAGCGTTCGACGCGCTGGAAGCGCACCGGATCGGCATCGTCAACCGCGTGCTGCCGGCGGCCGAGCTCGACGCGTTCGCGGCGAAGCAGGCGGCAAAGCTCGCGGCGCTGCCGGCGGCGTCTTTGCGCGTGACGAAGGCACTGCTGAAGGATACGGGCGGCGTGGCGACGCAGGCGCGGATGGCCGAGGAAGCGGGCCACTTCGCCGAGATGCTGCGCGCGCCGGAAGCGCGCGAGGCGATGACGGCGTTCTTCGAGAAGCGCAAGCCGGATTTCCGTCAGTTCGACTGACCGGTCGACGGAGCAGGGCGCGCCGGCGGCGGACCGCCGGCGCGCTCCCGGGATCGCGATCAGGCCGTGCCGTAGTCGACGTGGCCGGTTTCGCGGCAGAAGCTGACGAGCCGCAAGCCGGCCGCTTTCGCGATCTCGATCGCGAGCGACGACGGCGCGGAGATCGTCGCCACCAGCGGGATGCCGACCCGTGCGGCCTTGCGCACGAGCTCGTAGCTCGCGCGGCTCGACAGGAACACGAAGCCGTCGGTCGCGTCGGCGCGCGACAGCACGAGCGAGCCGATCAGCTTGTCGAGTGCGTTGTGGCGGCCGACATCCTCGAACGCCATCCGGATCGCGCCTGTTGCGTCGCACCACGCGGCCGCGTGCAGGCCGCCCGTGAGCCGCGTGAGCGCCTGGTGAACCGGCAGCGCCTGCGCCGCGCGCGTCAGCGCGTCGGGGGCGAGGCGTGCGAGAAAGCCCGTATCGGGCACGCGTTCGGGCGCGAGGTCGAGCAGGTCGATGCTTTCGATCCCGCAGACGCCGCAGCCGGTACGCCCCGCGAGCGCGCGGCGCCGGTCCTTCAGCGCGGCGAACGCCTGCTGGACGACCTCCAGGTGGACTTCCGCATGCGGCAGCGGTGCGTCGGCGTGCAGGATCACCTCGATGTCCTTGATGTCGCTGCCGCGCGCGACGATCCCTTCCGAGATCGCGAAACCGACCGCGAACGCTTCGAGGTCGCACGGCGTACACATCATCACCGCATGCGAGATGCCGTTGAAGACGAGCGCGACGGGCCATTCCTGGCCCACGTAGTCGTGTGCGGTTTCGACGGCGCCGCCGCGCGTGCGGCGCACGGACAGTTCGATCGCGCCGCGCGGTTCGTCGCGCAAGTTGCCGGATTCGGTCGGATTCACGAGCACTCCCGTTGATTCAGCACGCGGCCGGCGGCAATCGTATCCGCCGCCCGCGCGCAGAGGTTCTAAAATACCCCAGGCAAGCCGGCCGCGCCGGTATCCGCCACATCAGGTAACGATCATGGGACTCAGCGACGCTCCACTGCTATTCGCCTTCGAACACGATTCGTCGGAAAACTTCACGTACATCCCGATGATCGTGCGTTTCAATCTCGACCGTTTCGGTCTGCGGATTTCACTGGAGCAGTGGCAGTTGCTGCCGCTCGAGGACCGCAAGCTGCTCGCGCGCTTTCCGGCCGACGAGGACACCGCGATCGAGCCCAACTTCGATCACGCGCTGTTCGAAATGCTGCGCACGCACGCGGACCTGGAACCCTCGTGGTTCCAGCCGGACGAGCAGCCGACCTGGCGCGCCACCGACATCGTGCCGGAGGCGCTCGTGCAGCAGAGCGCGCTGGCCGGGCTGACGGCGCCCGAGCTCGCGCAGTGGCAGCGGCTCGCGCCGTTCCAGCGCTACGTGCTGGTGAAGCTGTCGCGCAAGCCGAAGCTGAACCACGATTTCGTGCCCGCGATGCGGGAGTTCGGGCTGACGGCCACGCACTGAGGCGGCCGAAGCCTGGGGAAGCGCCGCCGCGCGGCGCTCGTCCGTCAGAGCGGCGGCAGTTGCCGCGGCTTGCGGTCGGTGCCGGTCGCGACGTAGGTGAGCGTCGCTTCGGTGACCTTCACGACTTCGCCCATCAGGCGCATGCGCTGCGCGTACACCTCGACGTCGACCGTGATCGACGTGTTGCCGGTACGCGTGATGGTCGCGTAGAAGCTCAGCAGATCACCGACGAACACCGGCTGCTTGAACACGAACGAATTGACCGCGACCGTCGCGACGCGACCGTTCGCGCGCTGGCTCGCGGGGATCGAGCCGGCGATGTCGACCTGCGACATGATCCAGCCGCCGAACACGTCGCCGTGGACGTTCGCGTCGTGCGGTTGCGGGACGACGCGCAGCGCGGGCTGCTTTTGCGGGAGTTCGAGGGTCGAATCGGTCATGGCGGGGGCTTTCATCCTGTAATAAATGGGCCGCCGCGCGCAGGCCGGCCGGCGAGGGCGCCGGCAGCGGCGCGAAGCGGCTTCTGCGACAATACAACGTTCGCAAATTGTACGAGAAAGTGAGCGAGCCGGCCGCCGCTGCACGCGTCCGGCACTGCCGCCGATCCTTCCCCCCATGCGCCGATTTCCTGCTTCCGGCGAGCCCGCGCCGGCTTCGACCGGGCCCCGCAACGACTGGCAGACCATCCGGTCGCTGCTGCCGTACCTGACCACCTACAAATGGCGCGTCGCGCTCGCGCTCGGCTGCCTGATCGGCGCGAAGGTCGCGAACCTCGGCGTGCCGGTCGTGATGAAGCGCATCGTCGACCACCTGTCCTACGTCCAGCAGATCACCGCGATCGGCCGCGCCGAACAGTCGGCCGGTATCGTGCTCGCGGGCGGCGTGGGGCTGCTGGTCGTCGCGTATGCGCTGGTGCGGCTGTCGACGTCGCTCTTCACCGAGCTGCGCGAGATCCTGTTCTCGAAGGTCACCGAGAGCGCGGTGCGCCAGCTCGCGCTGCAGGTGTTCAGGCATCTGCACGGGCTGTCGCTGCGGTTTCATCTCGAACGCCAGACGGGCGGCATGTCGCGCGACATCGAGCGCGGCACGCGCGGCATCCAGCAGCTGATTTCATATTCGCTGTACAGCATCCTGCCGACGCTCGTCGAGGTCGGGCTCGTGCTCGGCTTCTTCGTGGTCAAGTACGAGGCCTATTACGCGTACGTGACGTTCGCGGCGCTGGTCACGTACATCGTGTTCACGGTGAAGGTCACCAACTGGCGCACGCATTTCCGCCGCACGATGAACGAACTCGATTCGCGCGCGAACTCGCGGGCGATCGATTCGCTGATCAACTACGAGACGGTGAAGTATTTCGGCAACGAGGAGTGGGAAGCGCAGCGCTACGACGAGAACCTGAAGCGCTACCGGAAAGCCGCGATCCGTTCGCAGAATTCGCTGTCGGTGCTGAACTTCGGCCAGCAGGCGATCATCGGCACGGGGCTCGTGTTCATCCTGTGGCGCGCGACGCAGGGCGTGCTCGCAGGCAAGCTGACGCTCGGCGATCTGGTCCTGATCAACACGTTCATGCTGCAGCTGTACATTCCGCTGAATTTTCTCGGCGTCGTCTATCGCGAGCTGAAGCAGAGCCTCACCGACATGGATCGCATGTTCGGGCTGCTGTCGGCCGCGAAGGAAGTGGCCGATTTGCCCGATGCGCGGCCGCTTGCGGTCGCCGGCGCACAGGTGCGCTTCGAGCACGTGAATTTCGCGTACGAGCCTGCGCGGCAGATCCTGCACGATGTGTCGTTCACGATCGACGCGGGCACGACGACCGCGGTGGTCGGCCACAGCGGCTCCGGGAAGTCGACACTGTCGCGGCTGCTGTTCCGCTTCTACGATCTCGACCGGCAGGCGGGCGGCGCGATCCGGATCGACGGCCAGGACATCCGCGACGTCACGCAGGATTCGCTGCGCGCGTCGATCGGGATCGTGCCGCAGGACACCGTGCTGTTCAACGACTCGATCTACTACAACATCGCGTACGGCCGGCCGACCGCGACCCGCGACGAGGTGATCGCGGCCGCGCGCGCCGCGCACATCCACGATTTCATCGAAAGCCTGCCGAAGGGCTATGACACGCCGGTCGGCGAGCGCGGGCTGAAGCTGTCGGGCGGCGAGAAGCAGCGCGTCGCGATCGCGCGCACGCTGTTGAAGAACCCGCCGGTGCTGCTGTTCGATGAAGCGACGTCGGCGCTCGACTCGCGCTCGGAGCGCGCGATCCAGCACGAACTCGACCAGATCGCGCGGCATCGCACGACGCTCGTGATCGCGCACCGGCTGTCGACGGTCGTGCACGCGCAGCAGATCCTCGTGATGGACCACGGGCGGATCGTCGAGCGCGGCACGCACGACGAACTCGTGCGCGCCGACGGGCTGTATGCGCAGATGTGGGCGCTGCAGCAGCAGCGCGCGGCGGCGGGCGGGGAAGAGGCGGAAGCCGCGTGAGCGGCGGTGCTGCGCGCGGGGGCGCGCGGCGGAAGGGGGCTCGCTCGATGGGCAGAGTCGGGCCGGCATGACGGTCCGGCTGGCGCTGGACCTGTTGATCGGTCAAGCCAAACCGGCCAGTTTGCCGGTTAGCCAACCAGCCAGTCAGCCAGCTAAACAGCCGGCCAACTAAACAGCCGGCCAACTGACCAGCCGCTCAACCAACCAGCGGATCAATCAGCCCAACGACCCGTCAGCCGGTCACTCCGCGGCGCGCAGCCGCGCATCCAGCTCGCCGAGCTGCGCGGGCGTGCCGACGTTCTCCCAGATACCTTCGTACAGTTCGCCGCTCGCGCGGCCGGCCTCGATCGCCGCGCGATAGTACGGCGTCAGCGCACGCCGTGTGCCGGGCGCGAGATCGCGGAACATCCGCGTGTCGTACAGGCCGATGTTGCCGAACGTGAAGCGCGCGGCGCCGTCGAGCGCAAGGCGGCCGTCGTCGCCGAGCGCGAAGTCGCCGGCCGGGTGGAACGGCGGGTTCGGCACCATCACGAGGTGCATCGCCGGCGCGTCGAGCGCGGCCATCCGGGCGGCGCGCGGCGCGAGCGATCGGTAATCGAACGCGCAGTAGACGTCGCCGCTGACCGCCGCGAACACGGCCGGCTGCCCGTCGCGCTCGAGCAGCGGCAACGCCTGTGCGATGCCGCCCGCGGTTTCCAGCGCCTCGCCCTCGGCCGAATACGCGAGCCGCACGCCCCAGCGCGAACCGTCGCCGAGCGCAGCCTCGATCTGCTCGCCGAGCCACGCGTGGTTGATCACGATCGTCTCGATGCCCGCACGCGCGAGCGCTTCGATCTGCCACACGATCAGCGGCTTGCCGCCCGCTTCGAGCAGCGGCTTCGGGCGGGTGTCGGTGAGCGGGCGCATCCGTTCGCCGCGTCCGGCGGCGAAGATCATCGCCGTGGTCAGGGTGTTGCTCATGTTCGGCCGGGTGTCAGGAGAGTCGGAACGATCAGAACGTATAGCCCACGTCGGCCGGCGCGTTGCCCTCGAGCTCGTCGAGCAGCTTCGCGAACGGCACGAGCGGGCGATAGCGCAGCGCGACCTTGCGCGCATACGCGATGAAGCGCGGCAGGTCGTTCAGGTAGTGCGGCTTGCCGTCGCGGTAATTGATACGCGCGAACAGGCCGAGCACCTTGATGTGGCGCTGCAGCCCCATCCATTCGAGCTGGCGGTAGAACTCGCCGAAGTCGGGGTCGACCGGCAGGCCGGCCTTTTTCGCCTTTTCCCAGTAGTACGCGAAGCAGTCGAGCTCGAATTCCTCGTCCCAGCTGATGAACGCATCGCGCAGCAGCGACACGACGTCGTACGTCAGCGGCCCGTAGACGGCGTCCTGGAAGTCGAGGATGCCCGGGTTCGGCTCGCACACCATCAGGTTGCGCGGCATGAAGTCGCGCAGCATGAAACCCTGCGGCTGCGCGTGCGCGCTGGCGACCAGCAGCGCGAAGGTGCGGTCGAGCGTGCCGCGCATCGCGTCGGTGACCGGCTTGCCGAGGTGGCGGCCGACGAACCATTCGGGCATCAGCTCCATCTCGCGGCGCAGGAATGCTTCGTCGAACGGCGGCAGCACGTCAGGCGTCGACGTGAGCTGGAAGCGGATCAGCGCGTCGAGCGCCGCGCGCATCAGCGGTTTTGCGGCGGCCGGGTCGGCCGGATCGAGCACCGAGATGTACGACGTGCGGCCGAGATCGGTCACGAGCATGAAGCCCGCGTCGAAATCGTGGGCCAGCACGTCCGGCACGTGGTCGCCGGCCGCAGCGAGCAGTTGCGCGACCTGGACGAACTCGCGGCACTTTTCGGGCGGCGGCGCGTCGACGGCGATCAGCGTGCCGCCGGCGCTCGTGGCCGACGCGACACGGAAATAGCGGCGGAAACTGGCGTCCGACGAGGCGGGCGCGAGGGTCGACAGGTCGAGCGCATAGCGTTCGGCGAGCGGGTGCAGCCACGCGGTGAGCGCTTCGAGGCGGGCGTCGGGCTGGGATGCGGCGGATGGGGGCGTCATGAAACTCGGAGGAGGGGGGAACGTCTTGCCATATAATACCCCACGACTTTTTTGACGCGCCCCGCGTCAGCTTTCCGCCGTGCAGGCCCACCGCCTGTCGCGCGGTCGCCCGAACGCCTCCCCGGTTTGCGCTCAGCCGCAGTCGCGGTGCGACGGTGCGGCCCGCCGCGCGCGAATGTGCCGCGACGGCGCGGTTGACAAGGGGCGATTCGCCAAACGATAGATGCCGCCCAAACCGCTATTCCCGAATGTTTTCCCCGGTGACGGGGCGCCGCGCAAACGGCGGCTCGCGCTCGCACTCCTGGCCGTGCCCGGCCTCGTGCCGGCCGTGTCGTACGCGCAGCTGTCGGGCGCGGCCGCGCAGCCGCAGCCGCTCGACTCGCCGTGGGATCTGCGTCTCGCGCCCCAGCTCGAGGATCATCCGCTGAAGGACGGCGCGAAGCCGGCCGCCTTCGTGATCGCCGACCACACGAGCGGCACGGCCGAGCAGGATCTCGCCGCGAAGGGTTCGGCCGAGCTGCGGCGCGGTGACGCCGTCGTGAAGGCCGACGCGATCCACTACGATCAGGATACCGACATGGCCGATGCGTACGGCCAGGTCAAGGTGGTCAATGGCGGCACGTCGTTCGCCGGCCCCGAGGCGCACCTGAAGATCGAGGCGAACCAGGGCTTCATGACCGCGCCGAAGTACCACTTCAACGTGACGGGCGGGTCGGGCAGCGCGGAACGCGTCGACATGGTCGACAACGAGCGCTCGGTGTTCGTCAACGGCACCTATACCGCGTGCCAGTGTTCGACGAACCCCGCGTGGTACATCAAGGGCAGCCGCTTCGACTTCGATACGGGCGCCGACGAAGGCACCGCGCGCAACGGCGTGCTGTTCTTCCAGGGCGTGCCGATCTTCGCGAGCCCGTGGATGACATTCCCGCTGTCGGGCGAGCGGCGCAGCGGCCTGCTGCCGCCGACGTTCGCGATGAACTCGAGCAACGGGTTCGAACTGTCGCTGCCGTACTACTTCAACATCGCGCCGAACCGCGACCTGACGCTCACGCCGCGCATCATCTCGCGGCGTGGCGTGATGACCGAGGCGACGTTCCGCTACCTGTCGCCGTCGTATTCGGGCACGTTTACGGCCAATTACCTGCCGGATGACCGGCTCGCGCACCGCAACCGTTACGCGATCTACTGGCAGCACCAGCAGAACTTCGGCGGCGGCTTCGGCGGCTATGTCTACTACAACAAGGTCTCGGACAATACGTATCCCGAAGACCTCGGGTCGGCGAACCAGTTCATCAACGGGACGCAGACGCTGTACCAGCAGGAAGCGGGCCTCACGTACAACAACGGCCCGTGGTCGGTGCTCGCGCGCTACCAGCACTGGCAGACGCTGCCGCCGTCGATCGCGCCTTACAGCCGCGAGCCGCAGTTGAACGTGAAGTACACGAAGTACAACGTCGGCGGCTTCGACTTCGGCGCGGAAGCCGACTATTCGCGGTTCCGCATCACGACGGCCGATGCGACCCAGGGTGACCGGATCGTCTTCAACCCGTACATCGCGTACGGCGTATACGGCCCCGGCTACTTCGTCGTGCCGAAGGTCCAGTACCACTTCGCGTCGTACGACCTGAACTACCTGTCGTCGAGCACGCCGAACAGCCCGAAGCGCTTCACCGAGTCGATCCCGACCGTGAGCTTCGATTCGGGCCTGATCTTCGACCGCTCGGTACGCCTGTTCGGCCAGGATTTCATCCAGACCCTCGAGCCGCGCCTGTACTACGTGTACACGCCGTATCGCGACCAGTCGAACGCGCCGCTGTTCGACACCGCGGAGTCGGACTTCGGCCTCGCGGAGATCTACCAGCCGAACACGTTCGTCGGCAACGACCGGATCGCCGACGCGAACCGGATCACGGCCGGCCTCACGTCGCGCTTCATCGACCCGCGCACCGGTGACGAGCGCGCGCGTTTCGTGATCGCGCAGCAGTACTACTTCGCCGATCAGCGCGTCACGCTGACTCCCGGGCAGAGCGCCGTGCTGGCGCGCCACTCTGACCTGATCGTCGGCGCCGCGCTGAAGCTCGGCTCGGGCTTCATGTCGGAGACGGCGTTCCAGTACAACCAGAACAACAACCAGCTCGTGAAGTCGAGCGTCGGTTTCGGCTACAGCCCGGGCGAGCGCCGCGTGATCAACGTCGGCTACCGCTACACGCGATCGAACACCACGCTCGACAACCAGCCGATCAACCAGTTCCTGGTGTCCGCGCAATGGCCGCTCACGCGCCGCCTGTATGCGATCGGCCGCTTCAACTACGACCTCGCCGGTGATCGCGTGGTCGACGGTCTGGTCGGCTTACAATACGACGCGGATTGCTGGGCGCTCGGGGTCGGGGTGCAACGGGCGGCGAACGGCATCAATTCGTCGGGACAGCAGAACTCGTCGACGCGAGTCATGATGCAGCTGACGCTCAAGGGCCTGTCGACCGTCGACAACGGCCTCGTGTCCGCATTCCGCGCCGGGGTGCCGGGCTACACGCCGCTGCCGCCGCCGCCGCCGCCGATGTCCCGCTTCAGCAACTACGAGTAACGCCGGCTTGTCTGCACCGGTCAGCACGATTTCAATGGAGTTCCAGTGGCAATGAAGAAAACCCTTCGTTTCGCGGCAGTCGTGTCCAGCCTCGCTGCGGCCTCCGCGCTGCTCGCCGCCGCGCCGGTCGCGGCGCAGGCGCTCGGTTCGCAAGGTGCGCAGCTCGCCGACGAAGTCGTCGCGGTCGTCAACAACGACGTGATCACGGGCCGCGAACTCGACCAGCGTGCCGGCCTGATCGCGCGCCGGCTGCAGCAGCAGAACGCACCCGTGCCGCCGACCGACCAGCTGCGCGCGCAGGTGCTGAACCAGATGGTGCTCGAGCGTATCCAGGTGCAGAAGGCCAAGGACGACGGGATCCGCATCGACGACGCGACCGTGCAGGCCACGCTGCAGCGTCTCGCGCAGGCGAACGGCATGACGCTCGAGCAGTACCGCGCGCGTCTCGAGGCGCAAGGCGTGCCCTGGAGCATCTTCACGAGCGACGCGCGTACCGAACTGATGCTGTCGAAGCTGCGCGAGCGCGAGGTCGACGGCAAGATCACCGTGTCGGACGCCGAGGTCGCGAACTACATCGCGAGCCAGCGCGGGCCGAATGCGTCGCAACAGCAGGACCTGCGCTTCCAGCACATCTTCATCAAGGCGCCGACCAACGCGCCGCAGGCCGACATCGAAGTCGCGCAGAAGAAGGCTGACGCGTTGCTGCAGCAGGCGAAGTCGGGCGCCGATTTCGAGAAGCTCGCGAAGAACAATTCGGAAGCGAACGACGCGAAGAAGGGCGGCGACCTCGGCTTCAAGGCACCGAGCGCGCTGCCGGCCGACGTCGTCGACGCCGCATCGAAGCTGCGCCCGGGCCAGGTCAACCCGACGCTGATCCGCGTGCCGGACGGCTTCGAGATCGTGCGTCTCGTCGATCGCCGCCAGAGCCAGGGCGCGACCGCCGCCGCACCGAAGATCGTCCAGACGCACGTGCGCCACATCCTGCTGCGCGTGGGCGAAGGCAAGTCGGAAGGCCAGGCGCGCCAGCAGTTGCAGGACATCCGCAAGCAGGTCGAGGCCGGCGGCGATTTCGAGAAGTTCGCGCGCACCTACTCGCAGGACGGTTCGGCATCGCAGGGCGGCGATCTCGGCTGGATCAGCCCGGGCGAGACCGTGCCGGAATTCGAGCGCGCGATGAACAACCTGCAGGCCGGCCAGATCAGCCAGCCGATTCGTACCGAATACGGCTATCACCTGATCCAGGTGGTCGAGCGCCGCGAGGCGGAAGGCTCGGTGCAGCAGCAGATGGATATCGCGCGTCAGGCGATCGGCCAGCGCAAGGCCGAGCAGGCGTATGCCGACTGGCTGCGCGAGCTGCGCGATTCGTCGTACGTGCAGTACAAGATCGGCGGCGTCGGCCCGGCGAACTGAGCGAGCTTCAGATGACCACACCCGCGCTGCAGATCGCGATCACGACTGGCGAACCCGCGGGGGTCGGCCCGGAGCTGACCGTGCAGGCGCTGCGTGATGCCGCGCAGCGCTGGCCCGACGCGCATTTCACCGTGCTCGGCGATGCGGCGCTGCTCGACGCGCGTGCGGCGGCCGTCGGCGCCGACCGGGCCGCACTGGCCGGCAGCGGGCCGGTGTCGGTCGCGCATCACGCGCTCGCCGTGCCCGCGCAGGCGGGCAAGCTGGACGCCGCGAACGGCCCGTACGTGCTCGGGTTGCTCGACGCGGCGATCGACGGTGCGCTGGCAGGCCGGTACGATGCGATCGTCACCGCGCCGCTGCAGAAGAGCACCATCAACGATGCGGGCGTGCCGTTCACCGGCCATACCGAATACCTGGCGGAGCGCACGCATACGCCGCGTGTCGTGATGATGCTGGCCGGTACCGGCCACAAGCCGCTGCGCGTCGCGCTCGCGACCACGCACCTGTCGCTGAAGGAGGTGTCGGCCGCACTCACGATCGACGGGCTCGTCGAGACACTCGCGATCATCGATCGCGACCTGCGGCGCGACTTCGGTCTCGCCGCACCACGCATCCTCGTGACGGGCCTGAACCCGCACGCGGGCGAGAACGGTTATCTCGGCCGCGAGGAGATCGACGTGATCTCGCCGGCGCTGGCCCGCGCGAACGCGCAGGGCATCGACGCGCGCGGCCCGTATCCGGCCGACACGCTGTTCCAGCCGCGCCATCTCGCGGACGCCGATTGCGTGCTCGCGATGTTCCATGACCAGGGTCTGCCCGTGCTGAAGTATGCGACGTTCGGCGAGGGCATCAACGTGACGCTCGGGCTGCCGATCATCCGGACGTCGGTCGATCACGGCACGGCACTCGATCTGGCCGGCACCGGCCGCGCGGATCCGGGCAGTATGATCGCCGCGCTCGACACGGCCGTCACGATGGCGCGCCATCGCCGCACGGCCTGACGCGGCCCGGCTTCACCTCTTTCGTCGTATTTTTCGTTTTACTCAGTCGATGTCGAACAGCAGACAGCACCAAGGCCATTTCGCGCGCAAGCGCTTCGGGCAGAACTTCCTCGTCGATCACGGAGTGATCGACTCGATCGTCTCGACGATCGGCCCCGCGCGCGGCCAGCGCATGGTCGAGATCGGCCCCGGGCTCGGCGCGCTGACCGAGCCGCTGATCGAGCGCCTCGCGACGCCCGAGTCGCCGCTGCATGCGGTCGAGCTCGACCGCGACCTGATCGGGCGCCTGCAGCAACGCTTCGGCGCGCTGCTCGAACTGCACGCGGGCGACGCGCTCGCGTTCGACTTCCGGTCGCTCGCGGCGCCCGGCGACAAGCCGTCGCTGCGAATCGTCGGCAACCTGCCGTACAACATTTCCAGCCCGCTGCTGTTTCACCTGATGACGTTCGCCGATGCGGTCATCGACCAGCATTTCATGCTGCAGAACGAAGTCGTCGAACGGATGGTCGCGGAGCCCGGCACGAAAGCGTTTTCGCGTCTGTCGGTGATGCTGCAGTACCGCTACGTGATGGAGAAGATGCTCGACGTGCCGCCGGAATCGTTCCAGCCGCCGCCGAAGGTCGATTCGGCGATCGTCCGGATGATTCCGTACGAACCGCACGAATTGCCGGACGTCGATCCGGTGCTGCTCGGTGAAATCGTCACCGCCGCGTTTTCGCAGCGCCGCAAGATGCTGCGCAATACGCTCGGCGACTATCGCGAGACGATCGATTTCGACGCGCTCGGCTTCGATCTCGCGCGCCGTGCGGAGGACGTGAGCGTGGCTGAGTACGTCGGCGTCGCGCAGGCGCTCGCGGCGGTGCGCAAGGCCGGTTGAGGCCGGTCACGCGAGCCGGACCGGATGGGAAGAAGAGGCTGCCCTGCGAGGCAGCCTTTTTTATTGCGTGGGCCCGCGCGTGTTGCGCCGGGTCGTCACGCCCGCCGGCGCGGTGGCGCGTTGACGAGCGCGATGCCGGTCAGCACGAGCGCGGCCGCGGACATGAAGCGCCAGCCGACCGATTCGCCGAGCAGCAGCACGCCGAACGCGACGCCGAACAGCGGCGACAGGAACGTGAAGACCGACAGCCGTGACGCGCTGTAGCGTGTCAGCAGCCAGAACCACGACAGGTAGCTGACGAACGCGACGATCACCGACTGGTACGCGAGGCTTGCCACCGCGACCGGCGTGACGTGCGCGAACGACACCTGGCCGAACAGTGCGGCAAGCGCGACCAGCACGACCGCCGATACCGCGAGCTGGTAGAACAACGTCTTGCTCGCGCTCGCCCGTGCGAGCGCGGTCGAGCGCACGACGACCGTCGTCGCGGCCCACATCGCGCCGCCGAGGATGCCGAGCGCGTCGCCGGCGAGCCCGGCCAGTACCGATGCGCCGGGTGCGCGCGGTTTCAGGAAGCCGTCCGCGAATGCGAGCGCGATGCCGGCGAATGCCAGGCCGACGCCGGCCCACTGCGTGCGCTGCAGCCGTTCGCCCGGTGCGAACAGATGCAGGCCGAGCGCGGTGAAGCAGGGCGCCGTGTACAGGAAGATCGCCATGTGCGACGCACTCGTCAGCGTCAGCCCGAAGAACACGCAGATGAATTCACCAGCGAACAGCGCCCCGGCCGCGAGGCCCGCGCCGAACGTGCCGTCCGCCTGGAACAGCGGCGTACCGCGCGAGCGGGCCCAGCCCCACAGCAGCACCGCCGCGATCACCGAGCGCAGCCCGGCCTGGAACATCGGCGCGATCGCGGCGTTCGTGCTCTTGATCGCGACTTGCTGGAAGCCCCAGATCGCGCAAAGCAGCAGCATCAGGCCGACGGCGCGCGTGTCGAGCGCGCGGCGCATGGGGACGGCGGCGAGCGTGGTCATCGGCGAGCCTCGCCGGTTCGGCGCGGGGGCTGCAAGGTCGGGAGGGCGGCGCATCCGGCGCGCTCGAATCGGCGGTTTCGCACGGCAGTGTGGCTGTCTCGAGGAAGGGGTGGTCGCGTTCGGGCAGTGGGTCGCATGCCCGTTTTTGGTGCGAGGTGGAAGGATGTTACCCGATCGGCGCAGTAGCCGGGCGAGCCGGATCGTGCCGTTTTACACCGTTGTGCTCGCGCCGGTTGGTGCCGACGGGCCATATCGGCCGCGTTCAGGCGAGGCGCCCCCTGCTGGTCGCTCTTGGATGGCCGCGGCCAGGCGCCCCCGGCTAGGCGCCCCCGGCGAAATTCACCCGACTCTGGTAGAGTTCCCGGTTCTGGAAAGTCCCCACAGGAGTACAACACATGCGATTGCTGCATACGATGCTGCGAGTCGGCGATCTCGACCGCTCGATCAAGTTCTACACCGAATTGCTCGGCATGAAGGTGCTGCGCCGCGACGACTATCCGGAAGGCAAGTTCACGCTCGCATTCGTCGGCTACGGCGATGAAAGCGACAACACGGTGATCGAGCTGACCCATAACTGGGATACGCCGGCCTACGATCTCGGCAACGGCTTCGGCCACCTCGCGCTCGAAGTCGACGATGCGTACAAGGCCTGCGAGCAGATCAAGGCGCAAGGCGGCAAGGTCACGCGCGAAGCGGGCCCGATGAAGCACGGCACGACCGTGATCGCGTTCGTCGAGGATCCGGACGGCTACAAGATCGAGTTCATCCAGAAGAAGGCGCACTGAGCGCCGGATGAACCGGGCTGCGGCGTGCGATGTGCGCCGCGGCAGCAAAAAAGGGCGATGCGGGGTGACCCGCATCGCCCTTTTTCGTTGGCGGAGACGCCGCGCGCGTCACAGCGACGGCAGCAACTCGGGAGGATGGTGCTTGAGTGTGTGCCGCGCTTCGCGGAACTCGGGAAAGATCGATTCGACGGTCTGCCAGAAGGCCGGGCTGTGGTTCATCTCGCGCAGGTGCGACAGCTCGTGCGCGACGACGTAGTCGATGATCGACATCGGGAAATGGATCAGCCGCCAGTTCAGCCGGATCTTGCCGTCGCTCGAGCAGCTGCCCCAGCGCGTCGCGGCCGACGATAGCGCGTACATCGAATACGTGACGCCGAGTTTCTCCGCATAGACGGAGAGGCGTTCACCGAAGATCCGCTTCGCTTCGCCCTGCAGCCAGCCCTGCACGCGATCCTTGATCTGCTGCATGTCGGCCTGCACGGGCAGCGGCAGCGAGAGCCGCAGCGCATCGGTATCGAACGCGACGGCGCCCGCGCCGAGCGCGATCGTCACCGTCTTGCCGAGATAGGGAAGCGCCGCGCCGTCGCGCCAGTCGATCTGCGGCAGCGCGCGCTGTTCGGTGCGCGTCTTCCACTCCGCGAGCTTCGCGAAGATCCAGCGCTGTTTCTCGGAGATCGCGGCTTCGATGTCGGCGAGCGTGACCCAGCGCGGCGCGGTGATCGACAGCCCGCTGCCGTCGATCGTGAAGCCGATCGTGCGGCGCGCGGAGCGCTTCAGGCGGTATTCGAGCACGCGGCTGTCGAGTGCGAACGTGCGCACGCGCGAGCGGTCGGGCGCCGGGCCCGGATCGAGGGGCGCGGCAGGTGCTGCTTCGGGCGGCGCCGGCGGCGTGGCGGGCGCCGACGGTGCGGCGGCCGGCCCGTCGAAGAGCGGCAGGTCCATCTGGCGATGATCGAGGGCCACGACGGCAGGCCGTGGCCGCGGACGCTGTTTCATCAGTTCGCTTCTTTTTGTCGTACGCAACGGCTGCAACCTGGGGGCGTCAGACACGCGCGGCATCGCGCGTGCCCGCATTGCCTGCCTGGCGATACGAATCGGGATCGATCCGGCGCATTTCCGCTTCGATCCATGCTTCGACCTGCGAGTTCAATGCATCGGGCGTCAGCCCCTCGCTGGGGATCGGCTTGCCGATCGACACGGTGACGACGCCCGGGAATTTCGTGAACGAGTTGCGCGGCCACACCCGACCTGCATTGTGCGCGATCGGCACGACGGGTGCGCCGGTTTCGATCGCGAAGCGCGCGCCGCCCGTCTTGTACTTGCCCTGCTTGCCGACCGGCGTGCGCGTGCCTTCCGGGAACATGATCATCCATGCGCCTTCCGACAGGCGCTTCTTGCCCTGGCGGATCACCGACGTGAACGCGTTCTTGCCTTCCTTGCGGTTGATGTTGACCATGTGCAGCATGCCGAGCGCCCAGCCGAAGAACGGCACGTACAGCAGCTCGCGCTTGAACACGTAGCAAAGCGGCCTCGGCATCAGCGCCGGAAACGCGAGCGTCTCCCACGCGGACTGGTGCTTCGACAGCAGCACCGCCGGGCCGTCGGGCAGGTTCTCGTACCCTTCGATCCGGTAGCGGATGCCGTTCAGCCAGCGCACGACCCACAGCGTCGACTTGCACCAGCCGGCGGCCATCCAGTAGCGCGCGTCGGAGCGCATGAACGGAAAGGCGATGAAGCACGCGGTGGCGTACGGCACCGTGTACAGGATGAAGTAGATCAGCAGCAGCAGGGAGCGGACGAAGCGCATCGGCGTAAGTCTGGCGTTAGGGAGGATGCGCGCGGCGGCTGCATCACTCGTGTTCGTGTGAAAGGAAATCGAGCGCGAACGCGCGCAGGTCGTCGTGGACCTTCGTGCCGGGCGGCAGGTTGCCGGCGGCGAGCGTCTTCTTGCCCTTGCCGGTGAGCACGAGGTGCGGCTGGAAGCCGACCGCGATGCCGGCCTGCAGGTCGCGCAGCGAATCGCCGACGACCGGCGTGTGACCGGGATCGATCTCGAAGCGCTCGGCGATCATCTGCATCATGCCGGGTTTCGGCTTGCGGCAGTCGCAGTGATCCTCGGCCGTGTGCGGGCAGAAGAACACCGCGTCGATACGTGCGCCGACCGAGGCCGCCGCGCGATGCATCTTCAGATGCATCTCGTTGAGCGCAGCCATGTCGAACAGCCCGCGACCGATGCCGGACTGGTTGGTCGCGACGACCACGCGATACCCCGCGTGGTTGAGCCGGGCGATCGCCTCGAGGGCGCCGGGCAGCGCGATCCATTCGTCGGGCGTCTTGATGAACGCATCCGAATCGACGTTGATCACGCCGTCCCGGTCGAGGACGACGAGCTTTCGGTTGGGGCTGGTCGGCATCGTGCGGCCCTTATGCAGCGAGCTTCGAGATGTCGGCGACGCAGTTCATCTGCTGGTGCAGCGCGGACAGCAGGGCGAGACGGTTCGCGCGCAGTGCCGGATCTTCCGCGTTGACCATCACGTCGTTGAAGAACGTGTCGACCGGTGCGCGCAGCGCGGCGAGCGCCGACAGCGCGCCCGTGTACGCGCGCGCCTCGAGCTGCGACTGCACGTGCGGCGTCACGGCCGCGAGCTGTTCGTGCAGCGCCTTCTCGGCGGCCTCGACGAGCAGCGTCGGCTGCACCGTGCCGTTCGCGCCGCCTTCCGACTTCTTCAGGATGTTCGAGATCCGCTTGTTCGCGGCCGCGAGCGCTTCGGCTTCGGCGAGGCGCGTGAACTCGCGCACCGCGTCGAGGCGTGCGACGAGATCGTCGACGCGCGTCGGGTTCAGGCTCAGCACCGCGTCGATTTCACCGGCCGAATAGCCGCGCTCGCGCAGCAGGCCGCGCAGGCGATCCATGAAGAACGCGAGGATCGCATCGGTCGATTCGGCCACGCCCGGCACGCCTTCGAAGCGTGCATGGGCCGTGCGCAGCAGCGACACGAGATCGAGCGGCAGCTGCTTCTCGAGCAGCAGGCGCAGCACGCCGAGCGCGTGGCGGCGCAGCGCGAACGGATCCTTCTCGCCGGTCGGCGCGAGGCCGATGCCCCAGATGCCGACGATCGTCTCGAGCTTGTCGGCCAGTGCGACGGCGGTCGACACCGGCGTGGTCGGCAGTGCGTCGCCGGAGAAGCGCGGCTGGTAGTGCTCGGCGCATGCGAGCGCGACGTCGTCGGCTTCGCCGTCGTGGCGCGCGTAGTACGTGCCCATCGTGCCCTGCAGTTCCGGGAACTCGCCGACCATGTCGGTCAGCAGGTCGGCCTTCGCGAGACGCGCGGCGCGCTTCGCGTGCGTGGCGTCGGCGCCGATCGCGGGTGCGATCTCGCCGGCCAGCGCCTCGAGGCGCTCGACGCGTGCGAGCGCCGAACCGAGCTTGTTGTGATACACGACGTTCGCGAGCTGCGGCACGCGGTCGGCGAGCGGCTTCTTCTTGTCCTGCTCGAAGAAGAACTTCGCATCGGCGAGGCGCGGGCGCACGACGCGCTCGTTGCCTTCGATGATCTCGCCCGGCGTCTTCGTCTCGATGTTCGACACGATCAGGAAGCGCGAGCGCAGCTTGCCGGCGACGTCGGTCAGCGCGAAATACTTCTGGTTGGTTTGCATCGTGAGGATCAGGCATTCCTGCGGGACCTGCAGGAATTCGTCCTCGAAGCGGCACGGGTAGACGACGGGCCATTCGACCAGCGACGTCACTTCGTCGAGCAGCGACTCGGGCATCACGACGGTATCGCCGTTCGCGTGCTCGTTCAGTTGCGTGCGGATCGTTTCGCGGCGATCGGCGAAGTGCGCGATCACGCGACCCTTGTCGCGCAGCGCGTCGGCGTAGGTGCGCGCATGCTGGATCGCGACGAGGCCGTCGGACAGGAAGCGGTGGCCGAGCGTGGTGTCGCCGGCGTCGACGCCGAATGCGGTGACGGGCACGACGCGATCGTCGTGCAGCACCGTCAGGCGATGCACCGGGCGCACGAACTTCACGTCGGAGCCGTCCGGGCGCTGGTAGGTCATCACCTTCGGGATCGGCAGCTTCTCGAGCGTTTCGTCGAGCGCGGCCTGCAGGCCGTCGGCGAGCGTCGCGCCGGCTGCCGAATAGTTGATGAAGAACGCTTCGGCCTTGCCGTCCTGCGCGCGCTCGAGATCGGCGATCGACAGGTTCGGGTGGCCGAGCGCCGCGAGCTTCTTCGCGAGCGGCGCGGTCGGCTTGCCTTCGGCGTCGAGCGCGACCGACACGGGCAGGACCTTTTCGCGGACCTGCTTTTCAGGGGCGACGGCGCGCACGTTCTGTACGACGACGGCGAGGCGGCGCGGCGTGGCATAGCGTTCGAACACGAGTTCGCCTTCGATGAGGTCGCGCGCCGCGAGGCGTTGCGCGAGACCTTCGGCGAATGCGTCGCCGAGGCGCGCGAGGGCCTTCGGCGGCAGCTCTTCGGTCAGCAATTCGACGAGCAGGGGGGCGGGATGATTGTGCGTCATGATTGGAATGAATCTCGTCTCGTCAGTCCTGATCGATCTTGCGTTCGACCTTGAGCGGCGGCGCCCACGCCGGCTGTGCGGCGTCCTGGGCGTCGGTGGTGAGGCCCGGCACGCCCGGCGGGTTGCCGAGCATCGGGAAGCCGAGCTTCTCGCGCGAGTCGTAGTAAGCCTGCGCGACGAGACGCGACAGCGCGCGGATGCGGCCGATGTACGCCGCGCGCTCGGTGACCGAGATCGCGCCGCGCGCATCGAGCAGGTTGAACGTGTGACCGGCCTTCAGCACGAGCTCGTACGCGGGCAGCGCGAGCTGCGCGTCGATCATTTTCTTCGCTTCCGCTTCGTAGCTGTTGAAGAACGTGAACAGCAGGTCGACGTTCGCGTGCTCGAAGTTGTAGGTCGATTGCTCGACCTCGTTCTGGTGGTAGACGTCGCCGTACGACAGGCGTCGCAGCTCGGGGCCGTTCGGGCCTTGCTCTTCCCACTCGGTCCACACGAGGTCGTACACGTTCTCGACCTTCTGCAGGTACATCGCGAGGCGTTCGAGGCCGTACGTGATCTCGCCGAGCACCGGCTTGCAGTCGAGGCCGCCGACCTGCTGGAAATACGTGAACTGCGTGACTTCCATCCCGTTCAGCCACACTTCCCAGCCGAGGCCCCACGCGCCGAGCGTCGGGTTTTCCCAGTCGTCCTCGACGAAACGCACGTCGTTCTGCTGCAGGTCGAAGCCGAGCGCCTCGAGCGAGCCGAGGTACAGGTCGAGGATGTTTTCCGGCGCCGGCTTGAGCACGACCTGGTACTGGTAGTAGTGCTGCAGGCGGTTCGGGTTCTCGCCGTAACGGCCGTCCTTCGGGCGGCGCGACGGCTGCACGTACGCGGCGCGCCACGGCTCGGGGCCGACCGCGCGCAGGAACGTGTGGACGTGCGAGGTGCCCGCGCCGACTTCCATGTCGATGGGCTGGAGCAGGGCGCAACCCTGCTTGTCCCAGTAGGACTGCAGCGTCAGGATGATTTGCTGAAACGTAAGCATGAAGAGCCTTCGTGGCGCTGGCGCTCCGTTGCGGGCGGCGCTCCGGGCGGGGCCCGGAGGGTCGGCTCGCGCGGCGGCGCGGCTTGTTAGTGTGCTGAAACGCGTAATTTTACCGGATCGGCGAGCGGATGCGGCCGGAACGCGGGCGGGCACGCCGTCGGCCCCGTTCGGGCGGCCTGCGCGGGCGTGACCG
>NZ_VWWH01000042.1:0-59285 GCF_011753045.1 Burkholderia sp. Ap-955 | reverse complement strand
GCGGGTGCCGTCGCGACGATGCGCTCGACCAGCGCCGGCGCGGGCGGTGCGACCGTATCGTTGGCGAGCCACGCATCGAGTTCGGCGGCATCGTCCAGCGCGGCCAATGCGTCGCCCGGATGCGCGCGCGCCCATGCCTCGGCGGCCGCGCGCTCGCCGTCCGGCCAGCGCCGCGCATCCGAGCCGTACGCGGCGACGATGGTACGAAATCGTTCGGGTGTCATCGGATGTCCTCGCTAGGTGAGTCGCCCGCCAGTTGCGCGCGCAAGTTTCGCCGCGCACGTGCAAGCAGGCTTTCCAGCGCGTCGACGGTAATGCCCATCAGGTTGGCCGCCTCCACGTTCGACATTTCCTGATAGTACTGGAGCACGAGCGCTTCGCGCTGCCGCGCCGGCAACGCCGCGAGCGCCTGCCGCACGCGCGCGTCGCGAGAGCGGGCCTCCGCGCGCGTGGCCGGCTCCGGTTGCGGATCGGGTACGTCGGGCAACACGTCGACCGGTTCCTCGCGGCGGCCGCGCAAGCGGTCGTAGCACAGATTCAGCACGACGCGATGCAGCCACGTGTCGAACCGTGCCTCGCCTTCGCGCCAGCCCGGTGCCTGTTTCCAGATCCGCAAGAACGTCTCCTGTGCGACGTCCTCGGCTTCCGTGCGGTCGCCGAGCATGCGCGTCGCGAGTGCGAGCAGCCGCGGCAGCTTGCGCGCGACGAGCATGCGCACGGCCGACGCGTCGCGCGCGCCGACCCGTGCGACCAGGGCCGCGTCCGGATCGCCGTCGCTCAACGCGGGGCGCTCCAGCGCATCGCGCGTCTGTGCCGCGGCGCGATCGTCGATGCGCCCGCCGGCAGACTGAAGCTCATCGTCGTGCCCTCCTTGCATGCGCCGCGCCATTACCCGGCCCCGCCACACTGGCGGTTCGTGATCGCCGCGCGCATCGCGCACGGCCTCGGCAAGGTCCGTTTCATCGGCATCCGTTTCAGGCTGCATGGCGACCGGGTCGATCGGGTGCCGGCCGCCCGTTTGCGCAAGCGGCGGCCGGCGTGCTCAATATACGACGACCGGTGCGGGCCGGTAATAGACCGGACGCGCCGGCACCACGACACAGCCGGCCAGCACGACAGCTGCGGCCGCGAGTATCACCACGGTTCGAAAAAGCATGGCTGCGCCTCATGACGTTGCGGGTAAGCGCCACCGCGCCAGCATCGCGTGCCGTGCGGCGGCATGCGCATCAGGCCCAGTGACCCGGCACCCAGCGCCACGCCGGACCACGCGCGGCCCAGTGGCCCGGCACCCAGTGATAGCCGACGCGCACCACTTGCCAGTGGCCCGGAATCCACACGTAGCGGCCCTGCCACCAGTGCCAGTGGCCCTGGTCCCACACATAGCCCGCGCGCGGCGCCGGCACCACTTCGACGCGAGGCGCTGGCGGCGCGTAAGGCGCGACGATGACGGCCTGCGCGAAGACAGCCGACGCCGCCAGCGCGGCCACGCATGCCGCGGCGAACCGCAATGGAATGGAAAGCTTCATGTAAGACTCCGAAGTAGCGGGTATCGACCGGAAGCGGCCGTTCATGCGTTAAACGGCGCGGGCGAACGGAATCCGTCGCGGTGTCTGCAAATAAATTTCGGTCGAACCGGATGCGCGCCTGCGCGGGCCGGATGCCGTGATACGCACACTCGGACATGTGCCGACACGCGCGTGGGGTTGCCCTGCTGTCACAACCCGGCAAAACTGCCCTTCGACAATGTCTCGCACCGGGATCCCGCTCGTTTCCGGCTCACGCACTGGCCATGCTCGCGCACGGCCAGGCGGTTCCACATCTCGCGTCTCCACCCACGAAAACACCGACCATGTCGAACCAGGACAACTCCCCGATCCAGCCGAACGAGCCGGCCGCGTCCGTCTCGCGTCGCGGCTTCCTGAAATTCGCCGGCGTATCCGGCCTCGCCACCGCCGCCGGTGGCCTCGCGGCAGCCAGGGCCGCCGCGTCGAACCCGGACGGCACGCCCGAACAGGTCCACCTGACGTGGGGCAACGACCCGACGTCGGAAGTCGTGATCTCGTGGGCCTCGCTCGCGTCGGCCGTCAATCCGCGCGCGCGCATCGTCGCCGACGGCGAGCCGGCGCGCACCGTGCACGGCGTCCAGCGCGTGTACACCGACGGCCTGAACGGCGAAACGGTATTCGCGTACCACGCACGCGTGCACGGGCTGAAGCCGAACACGCGCTACCGCTACGAGATCACGGCCGACAACGACAGCAACGCCGCGCAGCCGTTTTCCGCGAATTTCTCGACCGCGCCGCGCGGCCGCGCACCGTTCCGCTTCACGAGCTACGGCGATCTCGCGACGCCGAACGGCGCATGGGTGCTGTCGTCGCCGCAGAGCCGCTTCGCGGTGCAGGCCGTCGAGCAGTTCCAGCCGCTGTTCCACCTGCTGAACGGCGACCTCTGCTACGCGAACCTGAACCCCGCGCACCAGCCCGAGGTGTGGCGCGATTTCGGCAACAACAACCAGACGTCGGCCGCCAATCGTCCGTGGATGCCGTGCCCGGGCAATCACGAGATCGAGTTCAACAACGGCCCGCAGGGGCTCGACTCGTATCTCGCGCGCTATACGCTGCCGGAGAACGGCACGCGCTTCCAGGGCCGCTGGTACAGCTTCCGCGTGAGCTCGGTGCTGTTCGTCTCGCTCGATGCGGACGATGTCGTGTATCAGGACGCCGCCGCGTTCGTCGGCGGCCCCGCGCCGCTCGTGCCGGCCGCGAGCACGGGCCACCCGCCGATCGAGCCCGGCACGTCGTTCTACGTGCGCGGCTACAGCAACGGCGAGCAGACGCGCTGGCTCGAACACACGCTGCGTCATGCCGCGCATGACGACGACATCGACTGGATCGTCGTGCAGATGCACCAGGACGCGCTCAGCTCGTCGAAGACGGGCAACGGTTCCGACAAGGGCATTCGCGAAGCATGGCTGCCGCTGTTCGACCGTTACGGCGTCGACCTCGTGCTGTGCGGCCACGATCACGACTACGAGCGCAGCTACCCGGTGCGCGGCTGCAATCACCGCGCGGGTGTCGATGCGACGACCGGCGAAGTCGTCGAGACGCTGCAGCCGCGTCCGGTCGGCTCGAACGACCCGGACCGCACGAAGTTCGACACGAGCCACGGCACGATCCACCTGATCCTCGGCGGCGGCGGTACCAGTGCGCCGCTCGACGTGTACGGCGAAAACCCGGCGACCGGCTTTGCGCGGGCGAAGGTGTTCACGAAGCCGAACCGGCCGGTGCCGGGCACGGCGCCGAATACGTTCGTGCGCGCGCCGGCCGATGCGCTCGAGGATGCGATCTGGTCCGCGCGCCGCGATACGGGCACCGGTTACGGGATCGCGGTGTTCGACCACGACCCGGGCAAGCCGGGCGGGCACACGACGATCACGATGCGCTACTACCACGCGCCGGGCGCCGACCAGCACCCGACCGCCGACTACGTGCTATTCGAGACGATCGAACTGAGCAAGAAGCGCAACGAGCGGTGATCGGGCGGGCGCCCGTTGCGGCGGGCGCCTGATGCTTCGCCTGCACGGTTCGTTGCCTACGCAACGTTATGGGGCGATCAGGATGCCGCGGTTCGCGAAATAGCGGTCGAACGTCGCGCGCGGCATCGCCGCGTTCTGCTGCGTGCGCGCGTCGAACCCGGACGGGTTGTGGAACAGCCAGTCGCCGGTGTCGCGGTTCGCGCCGTACACGAGCACCATATGCCCGCCGCGCGACGGCGGTTCGAACCCGTCGTGCCGGATGCCGGGATGAACCGATGCCATCAGCATGTGGCCATCCCGCAGCTTCGGCTCGAGCGCGGCCGAATCGATCCCTTCCACGACATCGCCATCGATCCCGTACCGCTCGCGCACCCAGTGCACGAAGGGCCGGTAATGCAGGCGCTTGCCGGTGTCGCCGAGTTCGGGCCGATAGACGCCGAACCCGACGGCTTCGCGTACCAGTTCGAGCAATGGCACGATCGTGTTCGAGCGGTACGCGAGCAGCATCTTCAGGCACGCGATGCCGCAGATGCTCGGGCTCCACTGCGCGTATTCTTCCGGCGTGCTCGCGCCGGAGCGATGCCACAACGGGTCGTCCTCCGAGCGCAGCTCGCGGGACACGAACCGCGAAACCAGATGCGACGATTCCCATTGCGCGAAATACGGCACGTCTTTCATGGCTTCCCTCTCTGATAGCTCGATACGGGCGGCTCGCTACATCAGCGAGAACGTGACCTTCTCCTTCATGCGAATCGGGCGTGCGCCTTCGTCGGCGGTACAGTGAATGCGCGTGAACGCCGCAGTCACCATGGCGTCGAGTTCCGCGTGCCCGCTGCCCTCCAGCAACGTCACGTCCGACACCGTCCCGTCCGGCAACACGACGCCTCCGACCGTCACCTCTCCGCTTTGCACGGCCCGGCGAGCGCTCGCCTGATACGGCACGTCGCGGGAAGCAATCCGAGGGCAGCGCGCGACCTCGCTTGTCTAGACGTATGGCGCTTCGGCACGCGCGACGCCAGAAAGCGCGGCGAAGGCGGCGGCTGAAATGACGCGCATTGAGCGATTCAACATGGATCTTCTGGTTCGTCTCATGGGATTCGACGCATGCGACGACGGCTGCATGACTATAACGCGACGGCGTGTAAGCGCCTGTCACACGCCCATGGCGGGGCGTTGCCCCATGGCACGCGTTAGACTGCCCGCCTCGCCCACCGGCCCATGAAAATGAGTTTCGAATACCGCATCCACACGATCCCGTCGGCCGACGCATTCGATGCAATCGGGAATGCGTTGCGGCAAGCGCATGACGACATTGACATCGATCCCGTCCGGCAACAACTTGAAGTCCGTGACGCCTCTGGCAACTGGCCGCTAATCGGCCTGTCGACCGAAGAAGACGGCTTCTTCCTCGTCACGACGCTCGGGCCGACGCGGGACGCGATGCTCGACTCGATCGGCCGCGCGTTGTCGGCAATCGGCACGGCCTGGCACATCGACGACGCCTGACCGGTTGCCGCGTGACGCCCATGCTCCCGAATCGGCCTCAGGCGCCGGGCTGATCACCGCCGACGCCGCTGCTCGATCTCCGTCACCCCGTTAAACTACGCGCTTCCGTCCGCAATGGCCGTCCCGCATGCCGAATGCGCGCGTGGCTCATGCAGGTGGAACCGACTCATCCGAATTCGAATTTGAATGTTGAAACAGGCAGGAAGCATGAAGCGCAAGAATAAGGCCACGCTCGCCGGGCTCGGCGCGGTGTTGTTGTGGGCCTCCGTGGTCGCCCTGGTTCGTAGCGTGAGCGAAAGCCTCGGCGCGACCGGCGGCGCCGCGATGATCTATACGGTCGCATCCGCGCTTCTGCTGTTTACGATCGGCTTCCCCGATCTCAGCACATTCCCGAAAAAGTATCTGCTCTGGGGCGGGCTGCTGTTCGTCTCGTACGAGCTGTGCCTGTCGCTGTCGATCGGCTATGCCAGCAACGGCCAGCAGGCGATCGAAGTCGCGATGGTCAACTATCTGTGGCCGAGCTTCACGCTGGTCGCCGCGATCGTGTTCAACAAGCAGCGCGCCAACCTGCTGGTCGTGCCCGGCGTCCTGCTGTCGATGCTCGGGATCTGCCGGGTGCTCGGCGGCGACCAGGGGCTCGACCCGGCCGGCATGCTGCACAACGTCGCGGACAATCCGCTGAGCTACGGCCTCGCGTTCTTGGGCGCGCTGATCTGGGCCGGCTATTGCACGGTGACGGCACGCCTCGCCAACGGCAAGAACGGCGTCACGCCGTTCTTCATGCTGGTGGCGCTGGCGCTCTGGATCAAGTTTGCGATCGAAGGCGGCGGCGGCATGACGTTCAGCCTGCATGCGGTCATCTACATCGTGCTGGCGGCATCGGCGCTGGGCTTCGGCTATGCGGCCTGGAACACCGGCATCATGCACGGCAACGTGACGGTCATCGTCGGCGCGTCGTACTTCACGCCGGTGCTCGCCGCCCTGCTCGCCGCGACGCTGCTGCACGCGCCGCTGTCGATCGAATTCTGGCAAGGCGCATCGATGGTTTGCGGCGGGTCGATTCTGTGCTGGCTCGCAACGCGCGGCCGGCGCCGTGAAAAAGCCGCGCCCGTCCGGGTCGGCAACGAAGCGCAGGGCAACTGCCAGGGCTGACGATGCCGGGCGCTTTCGTTGCGATGCCGCTTGAAAGCCCCCGGCGGTCCTGCAAACCGTCAACCACTCGCGCTAGCGCGACTCGAGTGCGATACGCACAGCCAGCCCGGCCAGCACCGTGCCCATCAACCAGCGCTGGGCCGACGCCCAGACCGGCCGCCCCGCGAGAAAGCCCGCGATGCCGCCTGCCATGCAGGTAATCAGCGCATTCACGCTGACACTCACCGCGATCTGCACGCAGCCGAGCGCCAGCGATTGCGCGAGCACGCTGCCATGGCCCGGCGAAATGAACTGCGGCAGAAGCGACAGATACATCACCGCGATCTTCGGATTCGCGAGGTTCGTGACGAAGCCCATCGCGAACAGCCTGGCCCGGCTGTCGTGCGGCAACTGTCTGACCTGGAATGCCGAGCGACCGCCCGGTTTCAGCGCCTGCCACGCCAGGTACGCCAGATAAAGCGCACCAGCGAAACGCAGCGCATCGTACGCATACGGCACGGCCATCACCAGCGCGGTGATGCCCAGCGCCGCGCACACCATGTAGAACACGAACCCCAGCGCGACGCCGCCGAGCGACACCAGCCCGGCACGGCGGCCCTGGCAGATCGAGCGTGACACCAGGTAGATCATGTTCGGCCCGGGTGTCAGCACCATGCCGAGCGACACGAGTCCGAAAGCAAGCAAGGTGGGCACGGTCGGCACGGCAATCTCCTTCGGGACGAAGCGGTCAGGGGCGAGTTCGAACAATGTATTGCATCTCGACTGTCATCGGCTTGAATAAACTTCAAGTCGCCCATGAGCGCTGTTCATCGCCGAAGCCGTTCGTTACCTGGCCTTTCTCGCGCGCGTGTTGACCGCCTTCGCCGCCTTCGCGCGTTGCGCGTCGACGAGCCGCACGAACTCCTCTGCGACCGCGTTGCCGGCCGTATTCCACGACAACCGCACCGAGCGATGCAGCCTGGGCGACAACGCCAGCACGTGGCCGCCGAACGGCGTGTACGTGAGCGTGATGCGCGGCACGATCGACACGCCCATGCCGGCCTCGGCCATCGACAGAATGGTCCGCATCTCGACCACGTTGAACGCGGCCCGCAGCGGCACCCCGCTGCGCGCGAAGTAGTCCGCGATCACCGGCCCGCACCCTGCCTTCGAGAAGATGAACGGCGCCGCGGACAACAGCTTTGCCGACACGCTCTTGCGGCCGGCGAACATGCCGTCGGCCGCCACCGCGACAAAGTCCTCGTCGAGCAGCGGCAGATTGTGTGCGAACGTCTTCGTGCCGGCCACCACGCCAACATCGGCCGTACCGTCGTCGATCCACCCTTCGACTTCGCTGTCCGTGCCTTCGAGCAGCACCGCCGACACGCCCTGGTGCATTTCCTTCAACGCCTCGAGCGCAGGGACGACGAACGCTAGCGACACGCTCGGCAACGACGCGACCACCAGCTTCCCTTCGAGCTTGCCGCGCGACAGGCTGAACTGCTGGCGCAACAGCTGTGCTTCCCGCACCACGTTCTGGACGTACGGCCACAGGCGTTCACCCGCCGCCGTCAGGACGACCGGCTGCCGGTCGCGCCAGAGCAGCTTGACCTCCGTCAGGTCTTCCAGCTCGGTCAATGCATGACTGATCGCGGATTGACTGCGGCTCAACCGATCAGCCGCAGCCGTGAGCGAGCCGAGTTCGACCACGGCCGCCAGGGCCTGCAACTGGGCGAGCGTCATCGACGCCTCCTTGTTCAACGATATGAATCCGGCACATGAAATGAAAAACCATCATGAATTATATTGAACAGCTGCAATGGTCACATCGACGCGACCCATGACGCGCCACGGCCAGCGCCGAATGTCCTTCGCAACGCTCAGGTAAGATGCATCCACGAACCGCCTATCGATTGCCGGCGGTCCCGGCCGCACAACGGCGCGGCGCCCAGCGATCGACTCCGGTTCAAGCCGATCCAGAACAAGTGCGTGCAAGACACACGCGACCGCCACGTGCGCCATCGACAACGCTCGCTGCCGGATATGCCGCGACATGCCATTCCATGATGCATTTCAATCTGACTGAAGGTGTACTGGTCTCCAGCCTGCAGGGGCTCAGCGCGTTCGATCTGGCCGGTATCGCCGTTGCGCTGCTGCTGGGCGGCATGGCCAAGGGGATCACGGGCATCGGCGTGCCGCTGATCGCGATGCCGATACTCAGCCAGTTCCTGCCGATCCGGCACGCGGTGCTGCTGCTGTCGATGCCGATCATCCTCGGCAACATCCCGCAGGCGCTGGAAGGCGGCCAACTGCTGGCGACGGCACGCAAGATCGCCGCGCCGATCGCGGGCACCGTGATCGGCAATATCGTCGGCGTGGCGATCCTGCTGTCGCTCAATCCGGGCCACGCGCAGGCGGCGTCCGGCGCGCTGCTGATCGTGGCCGCGGCGCTGATGCTCGCCGCGCCGAAACTCAACCTGCCGGACGCATGGCAGAAGCCCGTCGGCTTCGCACTCGGCTTCGGTGCGGCGCTGATGGAAAGCATCGCGTCGGTTCCCGGCCCGCTGCTCGCCACCTACCTGATTTCGTCCGGTGCAACCGGACGCGTCTTCACGAAGCAGATCGCGATCATCCTCGTGGTGTCGATCGTCACGCTGATCACGACGTTCAGCGGCGCCGCGCACGCGAGCGGCGCCGACCTCGCGATCTCGGCGGTAGCCAGCCTGCCCGCGATTGCCGGCATGTGGCTCGTTCGCCCGCTGCGGGACAAGATGTCGCCCCGCCTCTTCAGGAGGGTCGTGCTGCTGTTCGTGCTCGTCGCGGCATCGCAGATGATCTGGAAATCGGGCGTGTTCCGGCACGGTGGATCGCACGTTACCCAGATGAACCACGCGCACACCGGCAAGAACCAGGAGATGGCGTAAAGCCATCGATCGCGCATGCGTTCTGAAAGCTGCGAAGCGTAGTATTCGCGGCCCCGGCGTATCGCCCCGCCCGACGGGCCGAACGATACGTCACCGACTTGGCTGCTCGCTCGCTGATGCCCGCATCGGCGCTGCCACGCTTTCAGAGGCATCACATGGAAACCTACGTATTGCTCGGCTGCGGATTGGGCCTCGGCCTGTTGATCGCCGTCTGGGGCATCTGGCAGCTCAAGTAACGCTTGCCGGCCCCGTCCACGCGCAAGCCATCCGTATGGAGACGGACGGGAAACTGTAGTTTGCATCCGCATTCGTCACCCGACTCCTTCGTACTCCGATTCAGCTACCCGACAGCGTCAGCTACCCGCGTTTGCTTCCGTTCGAAAGCCAACGTGAACGCGCTGCATCGAAGCGCTTGCACTCGGCCTTGAGCCAGTCCGAAAACGCCTCGGTACGCGGATCGTCGGGATGGCGTGACAACAGCACGTAGCGCGCCGGCGCACGCACGTGCCTGCCGAAGACATCCACGAGCCGCCCGCTCGCAATCTCGTCATGCACGAGCGCGGCGCGCCCCATCGCGACACCCTGATGGTTTAACGCAGCCGTGATTGCCAGGCTGGAGAAATTGAACTGCGGGCCGTCAAGATCGGCCGCCCACGCCGGACGGACTGCCTCCAGCCACGTGCGCCACTCCACGAACTCGGGCGCGCCGCCCCACGGCGCGGCGTCGTGCAGCAGGACGACGCCGTCCAGCGATTCGCCGCTGGCAAAGGCCGGATGCTGCGCCAGATACGCCGGCGTGGCGACCGGAAACAGGATTTCGTCGAGGATGGCCTCGGCATGCAGCCGATCGTATTGCACCGGGTCGTAGCGCACCGCCACATCGATGTCGTCGGTCTCCATGGCCTGGCGATCCAGCACCTGAAACTCGGCCTTCACGCGAACCGGCACGTTCGGCTGTTGCCGGTGAAATTCGGACAGGCGCGGCATCAGCCACTGCAGCGCGAGCGACGGCAGGCAGCTGACCTGCAGCGGCGCATCCGACATGCCGAGCGCCTGAAGCGTGCGATTGATGTCGACGAACGCGCTCGACATCGTCCCGAGCAGGATTTCGCCCTTCTCGGTCAGCTTCAGTCCGCGCGCCTGGCGCACGAACAGCGGATAGCCGAGCCGGTCCTCCAGATTCCGGATCTGCTGGCTCACGGCGCTTTGCGTCAGGTTGAACGCCTGTGCCGTCTTCGTGAAGCTCAGCAACCGGCCGGCCGTTTCAAAGCAGAGCAACGCACCCAGGATCGAACCGTCGAGTCGCATAGATATCAGTCAGGCTAATGGATTCATTAGAAATCGGCGCTTTCGCGCAGGCTTCCCGGATCGTAGCATTCCGGCCATACCTAACGTTTATCCAGCACAAGATCGACCCATGACCATCACGCTCCAGCCCGCCGATCTATTAGCCAGACTGCAATCCCGCCACCCGCTGCTGTGGCTGAATCCCCATGCCGGCAGTCCGTTGCCGCACGACGCGCCGGGGCTCAGCGCCATTGCGATGGCCGAAGCGCGGCTGGCGCGCTGCGAACCGTTGATGGCCGAGCTGTTTCCCGAACTCGCGGCGAGCGCGGGAAAAATCGAATCGCCGCTGATGCCGGCAGACACCCTGCAGCGCATGTTGTCGCTCCCGGCAGACGCACACGGCGCCTGGTTCATCAAGCGCGACGACGCGTTGCCGATCGCCGGTTCGATCAAGGCGCGCGGCGGCTTTCATGAAGTGCTCGCACTCGCGGAGTCGATCGCGATCGAACACGGGTTGCTCGACCCCGCGGGCGACCGGCGGAACCTCGCATCGGCCGCCGCACGCGACCTGTTTGCCGCGCACACCGTCATCGTCGGCAGCACCGGCAATCTCGGCCTGAGCATCGGCGTGATGGCCGCCGCGCTCGGGTTCGAATCGGTCGTGCACATGTCGACCGACGCGAAGCCGTGGAAGAAGGCGCGCCTGAGAAAGCGCGGCGTTCGCGTGATCGAACATGACGGCGACTATGCGCAAGCCGTCGCGGCCGGACGCGCGCAGGCACGCGATCAGCCACGCAGCCACTTCGTCGACGACGAAGGTTCGCTGATGCTGTTCCTCGGCTACGCGGCCAGCGCCCGGCACCTCGCCGCGCAGCTCGCCGACGCGGGCCGCCGCGTGGACGCGACGCATCCGCTCTTCGTCCATATCCCGTGCGGGGTCGGCGGCGCACCGGGCGGCATCGCGTATGGCCTCAAGGCGCTGTTCGGCGAGCACGTGCATTGCTTCTTCGCCGAACCCGTCGCGTCGCCATGCATGCTGGTCCAGCTGGCCGCCGGCCCCGGGAAGCCCGTGTCCGTCTACGACGTGGGGCTCGACAACCGGACCGAGGCCGACGGCCTGGCGGTCGCACAGGCATCGCACCTCGTCAGTCCGCTGATGGCGTCGCTGCTGTCGGGCGTGTTCACCGTCAGCGACGCGCAGCTCTACGCCCAGTTGCTCGCGGTCCAGCGCGCGACGGGCGTGGAACTCGAACCGTCGGCCGCCGCTGCCGTCAGCGGCCCCGGCTGGCTGACGGCGTCCCCGGCCGGCCGCGACTACGTGCATCGCCACGCGATCGACCTGCGCCGGTCGACGCACGTCATCTGGGCGACGGGCGGCTCGCTCGTGCCGCCAGAAGAGCACCGACGCTTCCAGTCGCATGCGAATACGCTCGCCGGTGCCGCAGCCAACCCGTGACGCGTCGGGGCAAGCGTTCAGCCCCGTTCCCGAAGACGCGTTAGACTGTCCCGATGGAACAATGCCGTTATTGCCAGAGAATCCGCGATGAATGGGATTGCCACGGTGACGAATGCCGCCGGGCAATCGCCAAGGCGCTGCGCCGGCAGCGCGCGGGCCTGCCCATGGTGCCCGATCGCATCCGCAACGAACTGCCGTCCGGCGCGCCGACCCAGCAGGTGATCGCCGTGCTGTCGCGCCAGCGCCTGCGCGCGCGCCGCGGCAACGAGGAACGCCGGGAACGCAAGGAAATCGACGACGACGCCTGATCCGGCAGCGTCGCAGTTCGTCCCCCTCTCCGCCCGCGCCTTCGCCGCCGCGCGCCTGCCCGTGCGTGCCCCCTGCGTGCGATCCGCGCCGCGCGCGTCCGCCTCCTCTCCGTTGCAAATCCGGCAACGTCGATTAGGGACGGAAGGCATTTGTCTCGAAATTATTGTCCCGGCTGCAACGATCTTTCGCCGAAACTCACGTTTACCCTAGGTCGACCGGCGCCTACGATGTAATCAACCGCTTACGACATGGTGTCGAACGCGGAAAGCCAAAAACATCGGAGGTCATCATGAAATCGCTCGTTTCCGCAGTCGTTGCCGCTGTCGCCCTGTCCGCCTCGTTCGGCGCCTTCGCCCAAAGCACCGTGACCCGCGCCCAGGTGCGCAACGAACTGGTCCAGCTCGAAAGCGCCGGCTACAAGCCGAGCCAGTCGAGCCCGTACTACCCGGCCGACATCCAGGCCGCGCAAGCCCGCGTGCACGCCGCAGACAACAGCGGCTACGGTGCGCAACCGGCCGCGACCGTCCAGGGTGGCGCACCGGCCGCCAAGGTGCAAAACCCGCGCGACTCGGTCTACTTCGGCCACTAAGCAAGCCTGCCGCTGCGCGCCTTCGCGCGCAGTCCGCACCCGCCACGAGCCCGTCTTGCGACGGGCTCGTGGCGTTTGCAACGCGCAGGTCAGCGACCGGCCGTCACCGGCCGCCGCCCGACGCGACGCGGCCGGCCGCTTCGTCCGTCCCGGTGCCGGCGCCACTCCCGTTGCCGACCAGTTCCTGATAGCGCACGAACGCGCGCTGCGCGGACGCCTTCGCCGCGTACATCGCCGCATCGGCCTTGACGAGCAGTTCCTCGGCCGACGCGCCGTCGGCCGGAAACTCGCTGACGCCGATACTCGCGCCGACGGCCACGCGCCGGTCGCCGAACTCCAGTTCCTCGTCCATCACGAGCTGGATGCGCGACGCGACGTCGCCGATCACCGCCGGTGAGTGCACGTCCGTAATCAGCACGATGAATTCGTCGCCACCGAGCCGCGCGACCATGTCGCCGCCGCGCAGCACGAGGCTCAGCCGCTTGGCGACCGCGACGAGCGTGCGGTCGCCGGCCGAGTGTCCGTGCTGGTCGTTGATCTGCTTGAAGCGGTCGAGGTCGACGAACATCACGGCCAGCCCTTCGTGCATCGCGGCCGCACGCCGGATCGCGGCATCGAGATGCTCCATGAACAGCAGGCGATTCGGCAGCTCGGTCAGCGCATCGTGTCCGGCGAGGTGCGTGAGCTCCAGCTGCTTCGCCCGCAATATCGCGACCTGCGTGCGGATCTCGACGCGCATGCTGTCGAAACAGCGCGCGAGCACGCCGATCTCGTCGGCACGCCCGACCGGCAACTGCTCGGCGGCCGGATCGTCGAACACGTGCGTGGCGGCTCGCGCGAGCGTCTGCAGCGGCCGCGTGATCGCACGCGCGAACAGGATCGCGAGGATCACCGCCATCAAGCTCGACACGAGCACCATCCGGACGATCCGTTCGCCGAGCATGCCGGCCGGCGACAACACATCCTCCAGCGGGCGCCCCATCCCGAGCACGACGAAGCGGTTGCCCTCGTCGTGCCCGAACGGCGTGCGCACGAACGCGAACATCTGCCCCGGCGCCGCGTCGGGGTCGGCCAGGCCATTGAAGGCAACGCTGACGCGCCCGCTGTCGAACAGCGCGCGCGTGGCGGCGAAGCGGTCCTGCATCAGCACGCGCCGGCCGCGATCGAAGCCGAACGTCTGCGACGGATCGGGATGCACGAGGAAATCGCCCCACTCGTTCGCGAGGTACACCGTGTAGTCTTCCGGCAGATCGCGCTCGAGCCGGTCGAACACGCGCGACAGCTCGACGTCGACGACGAGCGCGCCAACCGTCTGGCCCGACGCGTCGACGACCGGCGTGCCCACGCGCAGGATCGGCAGCCCTTCGGCCGCGTGCGACCCCGTCTCGTGGTTGATCACGATCGGCGACAGGTAGATATGACCGGGCGCCGTTGCCAGCGTATCGAATACGTAGGAAAACTGTCCTTTCTCCTGGAACGCACTGTCCGGCAGCACGACGATGCCATTCCCATCGCGATCGACACGGATGCGTTCGAGTCCGAAATCCCCGCGCGCGATCAGGCGGACCTGCAGGTACTCCGGATGATTTCTCATGAAGCTGTAGAACACCTGCTCGAGCCGCGCGCGTGGCGCGCCATCCCGGTTGTCGCCACCCGAGACCTGTGCAGTCGACGGTAACTGCGCGAGCACGAGCGCATCGTCCGCGACGTCGGACAGCACCGCGGTGAAGCGCTGCCCGAGCAGTTGCGTCGACATCAGCAGGCTGTGCTGCGCCTCCTGCACGAGCATCGTGCGGTTCGCGCGATACGCGTAATAGCCGGTCGCGCCGGACGCGATCACGCCGATGCACGCGAACAGCACCGACAGTTTCGACGTGAGCCCGAGCCGGATCATTTTCCGAACCGCTCCGGCCGGTCGCCCGACACGATGCGGCTCCACAGCGATTCGCGCCGCGCGATGTCCTCGACGGGCTGGAGCCAGACGAGATGCTGGTGTCCGGTGTCGAGTCCCGGCGGCGGCGCGAGCGTGTTCGCGAGGCCCTGGCGTTCGGTCAGCAGCGCGCCGATCGCCGGTTCGAGCATGTAATTGATCCACGCGATCGCGAGCTCCGGATGTTGCGCGCCGCGCGTGACGGCCCAGCAGTCGAGCCACGCGAGCGCGCCTTCATCCGGGATCACGTAGCCGACGTCCGCGCCGGCACGTCGCAGCAGTTCGACCTGTTGTGTGCCGTAGTTGCCGAACATCAGCGCCGCACGATGCTGGACGAACAACGCGGTCGCCTCTTCAGGAAGCGTGTAGTACGTCAGCAGGTTGCGGCGCAGGTCGATCAGCTTGTGCGCGACAGCGAGCGTCTGCGCGGGCGACAGGCGAAACGGATCGGGATAGCCGAGCGCCAGCGCCGTAAACGAAAAATTGTGCTGCGCGCTGTTGAAGTCGAGCACCTTGCCGCGGTAGCGCGGATTCCACAGCTCCCGCATCGAGCGCGGCGCGGCCGGCACCTGCTTGCGGTCGTAGATCAGCCCCATCGACGAATACGTGAACGGGATCGCATACGTGGCGCCCGCTTCAACGAGCCCGTCGATCGCCGCGAGCTGCTGGAAGTTCGGCAACTGCCGCCGCCGGTTCGGGATGCGCGGCAGGTCGATCGGCGCGAGCAGGCGTTCGTGCGCATAGCGCTGGATCTCGGCCGTATTCGCGGCCAGTACGTCGTACGGCGGTGGCGCCGCGCTGTGCATCCGCGCCCACAGAGCTTCGTCGGAGTCGACGAACGTCACTTCGACGCGGGCGTGAAATTGCGCCTCGAACGCGCTGACGACATCGCTGTCCGCATAACCGGGCCATGCGAGCACACGCAGCACGTTGTCGTTGACGGTTTCGGGAGAGGCGGCGAAAGCCGCAAGCGCAGGGGCAAGCAAGCCCGCTGTCAAAATGATGAGCAGCCTGCGCACGGCGAACCGTACGCGCGTACGTGCGCCGATTCCCCTGATGAATAGGACCCCGTGTGAATCGCCCGGCTGCATTCGACTGTCCTTTTTTGAGTCGATGCGATATCCCGCAACAAGACCATAAAACCTGCGGTCGTGCAATCGGAAGAAGCCGTACAAGGGGGCGCGCGCGCACCGGTCCTCGCCGTCGTATGACGGTAACGTTACGCCGGCCTCTTTCCTCTGACGGAACGAGCGTCAGCGCCACGCCTGCGTGAATTCCGCGATCACGCGCGACAGGTGTGCACGCATCGCGTCCCGTGCCGCATTTGCGTCGCGCGCCATGATCGCCGCGAAGATCCGCTGGTGATCTTCCTGCGACGCCTCGCGCAGCGCGGTCGAGTGAAAATGCTCTTCGATCTTGTCCCACAGCGGATCGCTGCGCGCGCAGTCCCACATCGCGGTGACCATGTGCAGCAGCACCGTGTTACCGGTCGATTCCGCGATACGCAGGTGGAACTGGCGATCGGCCGCGTCGTACGCGACCTTGTCGTCCATCTGCTCGCGCATCGTCGTCAGCGAGAAAAACAGCCGGTCGAGATCCGCATCCTTGCGTTCGGTCGCCGCGAGCGCCGCGACTTCCGCCTCGATCAGCCCGCGTGCGCGCAGCGTCTCGATCGGCCCCGGGCCGCGCGGTACCTCGAACGTCACCGGCCGCGCGCCGTCGGCCGCCGATACGTAGATGCCCGAACCGATCCGCACCTCGACGATCCCCTGCACCTCGAGCGCGATGATCGCCTCGCGCACCTGCGTGCGGCTCACGCCGAACTGGTCGGCCAGGCTGCGCTCGGACGGCAGCCGCGCACCGGCCTCGAACGCGCCGGCGGCCACCATCGCGTGAATCTGCCGCGCAAGGCCGATATAGGAGCGGTCCGCGGCATCGGTATCGCGGCTGGCGGGCAGGCTGGAAAGATCGGTCATCGAAAGGCTCGCAACAGGCTGGCCGGCGCCGTCGCGGCACCGGATCGCCAAAATGGTACACCAATTCCGGGCAGCCTCCGATTCGGCGTGGTGGCCGGTGCAACGCATGCCTTTCCTGTGACGCGCTGATACCCCGGTTCCATCTCGATAACTGGTAAACCACTATCCCGCGGAACTGGCATACCAATCATAATCCGCACACCGGAGACGGGGCCGGCACGCTGCCGCCCGTCCGTCCGATGCCTCAACCGCCAGCCAGGAGCCGCTCCAGTGAAGATGTCTTTCCGTTGGTACGGCGAGTCCGATCCGGTCTCGCTGCAATACATCCGCCAGATCCCCGGCGTCACGCATATCGTGTCCGCGATCTACGACGAACCGGTGGGCGAAGTCTGGCCCGCGCACAAGATCGACGCGCTGAAGGCGACGATCGAGCGCGCCGGCCTGCAGTTCGAAGTCGTCGAGTCGGTGCCCGTCCACGAAGACATCAAGCTCGGCAAGCCGGGCCGCGACCGCCTGATCAACCACTACCGTCAGACGATTCGCCATCTCGGCGCGGCCGGCGTGCGCGTGATCTGCTACAACTTCATGCCCGTGTTCGACTGGACGCGCACCGAGCTGTCGAAGACGCTCGACGACGGCTCGACCTGCCTCGCGTTCAGCACCGACGCGGTCGACCGGATCGATCCGGACGACGGCATCGCGCTGCCGGGCTGGGATTCGAGCTACCGGCCCGAACAGTTGAAGGCGCTGCTCGCCGAGTATCGCGACGTCGACGAAGCCGCGCTGTGGGCGAACCTCGAATACTTCCTGAAGGCGATCATCCCTGTCGCCGAGGAAGCCGGCGTGAAGATGGCGATCCACCCCGACGATCCGCCGCGCCCGATCTTCGGGCTGC
This sequence comes from Burkholderia sp. Ap-955, assembly GCF_011753045.1. NCBI lineage: Bacteria > Pseudomonadati > Pseudomonadota > Betaproteobacteria > Burkholderiales > Burkholderiaceae > Burkholderia > Burkholderia sp. Ap-955. Next base: position 41,747 of record NZ_VWWH01000042.1, on the reverse strand, counting down.
CGCGCATCGTGAAGAACCGCGACGATCTCGCGCGGATCGTGCGCATCGTCGACACGCCCGCGAACGGGCTGACGCTGTGCTCGGGCTCGCTCGGCGCGGGCCCGCAGAACGATGTCGAGGCGCTCGTGCGCGAATTCGGCGCGATGGGCCGCATCCACTTCGCGCACATCCGCAACGTGAAGGTCGACGCGAACGGTGATTTCGAGGAAACCGCCCACCTGTCGAGCTGCGGCTCGCTCGACATCGCCGCGATCGTGAAGGCCTACCACGACACCGGCTTCACCGGCTATGTGCGCCCCGACCACGGCCGCATGATCTGGGGCGAGACGGGCAAGCCCGGCTACGGCCTCTACGACCGCGCGCTCGGCGCGGTCTACCTGAACGGCCTGTGGGAAGCGCTCGCGAAGTTCGACCGCGCGCCGTCGCACGCCACCCGATAACCCGCCCATCGAGGCCGCCGGCGCTGCGGATCGCCGGCGGCCCGTCACGACATTCCGCGCGGAGACACCGCATGCCACGCATCCGATGGGCCATGATCCTCATGTGCTTCCTGGCCAACGTCATCAACTTCATCGACCGCGCGAACCTCGCGATCGCGGCGCCCAGCATCCGCGCCGACCTCGGCCTCGACGCGGTCGGCATGGGGCTCGTGCTAAGCGCATTCTTCTGGACCTACGCGTTCCTGCAACTGCCGGCCGGCTGGTTCATCGACAAGGTCGGCGTACGCGTGAGCCTCGCGCTCGCGGTCGGCTGGTGGTCGGTGTTCACCGTCGCGACCGGCGCTGCGCGCGGCCTCACGCAGCTCGTCGGCGTGCGGCTGATGCTCGGTGTCGGCGAAGCGGCCGCGATCCCGTCGTTCGCGAAGGTCGCGTTCAACTGGTTCCCCCGCAGCGAACGCGGGCTCGCGAGCAGCATCTTCGACAGCGGCTCGCGCGTCGGCTCCGCGCTGTCGCTGCCGCTCGTCGCGTGGTTGATCTCGATCGTCGGCTGGCGCGGGTCGTTCGTGATCACGGGCGGCATCGGCATTGTGTGGGCACTGGCGTGGTGGTTCATCTATCGCGACCCGGAACGCTATCGCGCGATCGCGCCCGACGCCGTCGATGCACTGCTCGCGCAGCGTGGCGCAACGACCGTTGCGGCCGCAACCGACGGCCCGAAGGTGTCGTGGCTCGACCTGTTCCGCTACCGCACCGTGTGGGGCATGATGATCGGCCTGTTCTGCCTGAACTTCGCGATCTACTTCTTCATCACGTGGTTCCCGAGCTACCTGCTGCAGTCGCGCGGCTTCTCGCTCGCGTCGCTCGGCACGTGGGGCATGCTGCCCGCGCTGCTCGCGATTCCCGGCGGCTGGCTCGGCGGCTATGTGTCGGACAGCCTGTTCCGCCGCGGCTGGAGCGCGACCGCCGCGCGCAAGACCTGCCTCGTGCTCGGCATGCTGCTGTCTTCGTCGATCGCGCTGTCGGCCTTCGTCGAGAACGTGTGGGCCTGCCTCGGTTTGTTCGCGCTGGCTTATGCGAGCCTGTCGTTTGCAGGCGCCAACGTGTGGACGCTCGTCGGCGAAGTCGCACCGACGCCCGCGCATGTCGCATCGCTCGGCGGCATCCAGAACTTCGCGGGCAATCTCGCGGGGATCTTCATCACGACGTTCACGGGCGTGATGCTGTCGATCACGAAGGGCTCGTTCGTCGTGCCGCTCGCGGTGGCCGGCGCGTTGTGCGTGGTCGGTGCACTGTCGTACCTGTTCATCGTCGGCACGGTCGAGCCGTTGCCGCCGCTGCGCGGCGCCGCGAACCGGCAGAACGTCGAGCCGAACGCGGCCTGACGCGGCAGGAAAGCGCGGCCCGCCGCGCCTGCGCTTTCCTTTTCGGGCCACGCATCGGACAATGAGCCGCGCCCGCCGGCGCGGCGCCACTCCGGCCCGCGCGTGGCGACGGTGCGCTCCGCCCTCGCCGATGAAACGCTACGAAACCCTCGCCCACACGATCGCCGACGACATCCGCAACGGCAACCTCGCCGTCGGCACGCGCCTGCCGTCGCTGCGGCAGATCATCGCGCAGCACGGCGTGAGCCAGTCGACGGTGTTTCGCGCGTACTACCTGCTCGAACAGTGGGGGCTGATCCGCGCGCGCGAACGCTCGGGCTACTACGTCGCGCCGGGCGCCACGCCGGCGGCCAGCCCGGCTGGCAAGCGCCAGGCAAACCGTGCCGGCGCCACGCGCAAGGTCGACATCAGCAGCCTCGTGTTCTCCGTCCTCGACGCGGCCACGCAACCCGGCATCGTGCCGCTCGGCTCCGCCTTCCCGTCGCCGCAACTGTTTCCGCTGCCGCGTCTCGCGAAATCGCTCGCCCAGGCCACACGGCTCGTCAGCCCGTGGAGCACGGTCGTCGACCTGCCGCCCGGCAACGAGGCGCTGCGCCAGCAGATCGCGCGGCGCTATCTCGCGACCGGCATCTCGCAGCCGATCGACGAGATCGTCGTCACGAACGGCGCGCTCGAAGCGCTGAACCTGTGCCTGATGGCCGTCACACGGCCCGGCGACGTCGTGGCCGTCGAAGCGCCCGGTTTCTATGCACCGCTGCAGGCGATCGAGCGGCTCGACCTGCGCGCGGTCGAGATTCCCGTCGATCCGCGCACGGGCCTCGATCTCGATGCGCTCGCAAACGCGCTCGACCGGCACGACATCCGCGCGTGCTGGTTCATGACCAACTTCCAGAATCCGACCGGCGTCACGCTGTCCACCGAGAAAAAGCGCGCGCTCGTCGAGTTGCTCGCCGCGCGCGACGTGCCGCTGATCGAGGACGACGTGTACGGCGAGCTGCACTTCGGCCCCGACTATCCGCTGCCCGCGCGCGCGTTCGATCGACACGGCCTCGTGATGCATTGCAGCTCGTTCTCGAAGACGCTCGCGCCCGGCTACCGGATCGGCTGGGCCGCCGCCGGCCGGTTCGCGGAGAAGGTGCAGCGGCTCAAGCTGATGACGACGCTGTCGGCCAGCATTCCCGCGCAGGTCGGTATCGCGAACTATCTCGAGCACGGCGGTTACGACCGGCACCTGCGCAAGCTGCGCGGCGCGCTGCATACGCAGCTCGACCGGATGGACGACGCGCTGCGGCGCTCGCTGCCGGCCGGCGTCGAGTGGGTGCGGCCCGAAGGCGGCTATTTTCTGTGGCTCGCGTTTCCCGACGCGATCGACGCGATGGAGCTGCATCGCCAGGCAATCGCACGCGGGATCAGCTTCGCGCCGGGGCCGCTGTTTTCGGCCGCGCACGGCTTCGAGCGTTGCGTGCGCGTGAACTTCGGCCATCCGTGGAGCCGCGACATCGAGCGTGCGATCCGTGTGCTCGGCGAGCTCGTCGCCCAGCCGTCGGTCCGCAAGGGCGGTTGAATCGCACGCGGCATGCGGAATACGGCGTGCGACAACCGCCGCTCGTCGTCCGCGTCGAGTCCGTGCACGCCGTCCGTGCGCGGGTTACAGTGCTGATCCTGCGGCCCCTTCACGATTGCCAATGAACCCACTGCCCTACCTCGATCACGATGCACTGTTGAAACTCGCGGCCGAAGCGGCGCGCATCACGCAGCCCTGCGTCTGCACGAAAACACCGCTCGCCGGCTGGACGACCCTGCCGCTGTCGCTGCAGGACGCGCAACTGAACGAGGTTGCCACGCTCGTGCCGCCGGACGAGACGGAGCCGACCTACGCGGAACATCATCCGGCCGGCACGCACTACGCATCGGACGACGCGCCGATCGCATTGCGCCATTTCCCGTACAACCGCTCCACCGTCAACCGCTGCCGCTCGTGCGGGCGCCTGTTCCTGCGCTACCAGGAAGGCGGCGGCTACTTCATCGACCAGCGTATCCGCGCGCTCGATCCGGCGCTCGTCGTCGACGCTCCGGTGTAATTCCTGACAGACCCAGGGACCGTTTCAAAACCTCGGCCATCGGGATAACCGACGCCGAGGAGATGGGCATGCCGATCGTCGATCGGCTAACTGTGGACACTCGTCGGGGCGTTGAACGCACGTACGCGCCTGGCTGCATCTTTTTCGTCGTCGGCGCGTTCGTTTCGAGCGCCGCGCCGACATTCACGGCGCGTTTCTCAAACGCGGTTGCTGCCCCGATCTACCGGAATACCCTTCGGCATACAGAACAGTCTGTATGAAACCGACTCTTAGCGTAGCCATTCACCTACCCGGGCGCGATTGGAGGCAATCCATCGCGCGACACCCTTCTGCGGATCGGATTCACCGTTTGCACGGATATCGTTCATCAGCGAGCCGAGTGCCTGGTCGTCCATCTTCCATGCACCGAGCCAGCGCGCGACATCCGGATGCGCACGACCGAAACCCGACTTCGCGATCGCATAGATCGCATCGGGTTGACCGTACACCTGCTTCGGGTCTTTCAGGTAGTGCATCGGATACTTCGCCCACACCCAGTGCGGATTCCACAGCGTGACGATGATCGGCTGGCGACGCTTTTCCGCGCGTTCCAGCGCGAGCAGCATCGCAGCCTCCGATGACGGCAGCACGGTTGCGTCAAGCGCATACGCGACGCGCGCCTCGCCCGTCAGTTTCATCAAGCCACTGCCAGGTTCGATGCCGAAAATCGTCGGCTTGCCGTCGTGGCTGAACTGTGCGGCATTTGCATTCAACTGGTCGATGCTGTCGATCGCGACGTAATCGGGCACCGCGAGGCCGAGCTGTGCGCGGGGAAACCACGGGCCGATTTTCTCGACGCGCGATTTGATCGCGTCGTACGGCGGGCCGTCCGCGGACGGCAGCCAGACTTCGAACGTCAGATCGAGCTTGCCCTGCGCGACGCCGTTGTAGATGATGGCCTTGTCGCCGGGCTGCAGCGTGACGTCGTAGCCCTTTTCCGCGAGCAGCGCCTTCCACAGATTCGCGACCGCGATATTCTCGGCCCAGTTGTTCACTCCGATCACGACCGTTCCATTGCCGGCGGCATGTGCGAACGCCGAAACCGATAGCGCGAAGAGAAGCATGCACCGTCCGAGTACCGGGCGGCGCATGGCGGCAATGAACAAGCGGGCAAGCAACGAAGGGATCATGGGAAAGGCTCCTGTTGGATGGCGAAGGAACTTGGGCACGGCATGACGTGGCCGATGGAACCGGGCGTGCGCGATCGCGCGGACGCCGGCATCCATGGCGACGGTCATCCGTTCGCTCACCGATATGTTTATTGCGCCAATTTCGTTTTGACAGCGAGGAATTCCGATAGGGACCATCGGAGAGGCCGAACGATCGCGTCGTTGCGTTTGGCCCGGTTCACCCGAGGCTACCGGATGCGATGCGCGATCATTCAGTCGGGCGACAGCGCGCTCGCCGCGCGGCGGCGTTCCTCGACCATCGTCTCGATCAGCAGGGCCAGATCGTCGGCGGCAGGATCGCGATTGCCGGGGGCGCGGAGCAGTTCGAGATCCGCGGGCGGCAGCGCCGGCAAGCCGTCTTCCAGGTCCAGCACGCGCCAGTTCGCGGGCAGCGTGCAGCGGTCGATGATCGTCACCGCCGCACCGTGATTGACGGCGACCTTGATGCCGGTCGGGCTCTGGCTCGTGTAGACCACGTGATACGGCCGCCCGAGTGCCGCCAGGGCCGCGAGTCCGCGCTGACGGTAGCAGCAGGTTTCCGGAAACAGCGCGAGCGGCACGGACGCGCCACCCGGTAACACGAAATCGCGATGCGCGGCCCACACCACGTCCTCGCGGCCGAGATGACGACCGCCGCTTTGCGTGTTGTGCCTGACGACGAGTGCCAGGTCGAGTTCGCCCGCCTGCAGGCGCTCGATCAGCTCCAGCGACATCCTGCAATCGATATGCGGGCGCGCATCCGGCCGCAGGCGATAGAACTTCTCGAGCAGATCGGGCAACCAAAGCTCCGCGTAATCCTCAGGCAAGCCGAAGCGGATTACGCCATGACTGCCCGTGCGTTTGAGTGCGGCTATCGCTTCGTTCTGCACCTGAATGATGCGGCGCGCGTGAATCAGGAAGTTTTCGCCGTCTCGCGACAACGCCAGACGGCGGCTGTCGCGCAGGAACAGGTGCGTTCCCAGCCGCTCTTCGAGCGTACGAATGCGAAGGCTGATCGTCGATTGCGTCCGGTGCATCTGCCTGGCGGCGGCGGTCACCCCGCCGCTGTCGACCACCGTGATGAACGCGCGCACCAGTTCCCCGTCGAGCGAGCTGAGTTGAGACCAATCGGGATCCCTGATGGTAGTCATCGAAATTACTCGCTATGCAATGGAATTTGTCGATCAAATCATGGGGGCATCGATAGGCCGATTGTTGTCGAAAACAATTCAGGCCACAAACGTCCTCACCCCTCGCAAATGGAGTCAACCGTGCAAGCAAGCCTGCCTCTCGCAGACGCAGAATGTACCGATCTGAGTGATATCGTCGATGCCGAACGCTATCCGTTGCATGAACCCGAGCACCCCCGAATGCGCGACCTGGTCGCAACCTGCCGGACCCAGCTCGCCGGCAGCGGCAGCGCGGTGCTGCGCGGCTTCCTGCGCCCCGCCGCACTGGAACAGGCGCGCGTCGAGGGGCTCGACTTCGCGAAAAAGACCTATTTCTCGAGCCGCAAGGTCAATGCATATTTCACCGCCGACGATCCGTCGTTGCCCGAAGCGGACCCGCGCCGTGTCTTCATGGATCGCACGAGCGGATTTGTCACACGCGATGTGATCCCGGCCGACGCAATCGTTCACAGGATTTACGTGGCGCGTGCGATGAAGCAATTCGTCGCCGCCTGTCTCGGCGAAGCGCAGATCTGGGAATACGCGGACCCGTACGCCGGGCTGGTTCAGAACGTGATGCCGCCCGGCACCGAACAGCCGTGGCACTACGACACCAACGAATTCATCGTATCGATGATGACGCAGCAACCCACGGCAGGCGGCGATTTCGAGTACTGCCCGAACATCCGGTCGCCCGAGGGCGAAAACTACGGAGCGGTCGGCGCCGTGGTGCGCGGCGAGACGCGCGCACCGATTAGCGTGATTACGCTGCAGCCGGGCGATCTGCAACTGTTCAAGGGCCGTTTCTCGCTGCACCGCGTGACCCAGGTACGCGGCGACATCGACCGTCACACCACGATCTTCGCCTATTCGAAAAAGCCCGGCGTGATCGGCCGCCTCGAACGAACCCGCCAGCTGTACGGCCGCGTATCCGAAATGCACCTGGAAGCCGAAAAGACACTGGTCCGCGCGGACGATCTGGTCGACTGACGATGTGAGTTCCCGACGGGTCAACCCATCACCATATTTCGTTCTACTGATACACATAACATTCACCCTACCATCATGACGATGCTCCGACCGACTCACCGCCCGGAAGATTGCGAACCAACCGCCGACGAAATCGCGCAGATCCAGCGCGACCGGCTTGCCGCGGTTCGCCGCGAACTGAAGAAACGCGACCTGACCGCCGCGATCCTGTTCGACCCTACCCACATGCGATACGCGACCGGCTCGCGCAACATGCAGGTGTATTCGATGCGCAATCCGGCACGCTATCTATTCGTGCCGGCCGAGGGAAAGGTAGTGCTGTTCGAATACGCGGGATGCGAATTCCTGGCCGAAGGACTCGACACCGTGGATGAAATCCGGCCGGCCACCGCGATCTCGTACTACTTTTGTGACGACATGCTGCGTCAGGTCACCGAGCGCTGGGCGGACGAGATCGACGATCTGGTTCGCGCGTGCGGTGGCGGCAAGCGGATCGCGATCGAAAGCGCGACATCGGCGGCCGCATTTGCGTTGCAGGCGCGCGGCTACGAGATTTCGGACGCCCAGGAACCGCTCGAACGCGCCCGTGCAATCAAGGTGAAGAACGAGATCAAGATGATCCGCGCGTCGCTTCGCGCCGCGGAGGCGGGCGTGCACAAGCTCGAGGCTGCCCTCGTGCCGGGCATCAGCGAGAACGAACTGTGGTCGCACCTGCATCAGCATGTGATCGAGACCGACGGCGACTACGTCGAGACCCGCCTGATAAGCTCGGGCCCGCGCACGAATCCATGGTTCCAGGAAAGCAGCCCGCGCAAGATCCAGGCGGGGGAACTGGTCGGGCTCGATACCGATGTGGTGGGCCGCTTCGGCTACTACGCGGATTTCTCGCGCACGTTCCTATGTGGCGACGGCCCCGCATCCGCCGCGCAAAAGACGCTATACCGCCTCGCCTATGACCAGATTCACGCGAACATGGAGAACGTGAAGGCCGGCACCACGTTCCAGGAATTCATCGCGAAGGCGTGGCAGATCCCGCAGCCGTACCGTGCACGCCGCTATTTCGCGCTGGCCCACGGCGTCGGGATGACAGGCGAATACCCGTACATCTGCCATCGCGAGGACAACGATGCAAAGGGCTATGACGGCGTGATCGAACCCGGCATGACGCTGTGCATCGAGAGCTACATCGGCCACGAGGCGGGTGGCGAGGGCGTGAAGCTCGAGGAACAGGTGTACGTGCGCGACGACGGCCAGCTCGAACTGCTGTCCGACTACCCGTTCGAGCAACGTCTGCTCGCGTGAACGCCGCGCAAGACCGATCCCGCGGGGCCATTGTTTGAGTCCGTCGCCGCAACGGTATGCAACGCCGGGCACTGCAATCGAAAATCAGGTGACGCTTACGTGAACATGGCGCGTCGGGGTGGTGTCGCTTTCGCCCCGACGTATAGGATCGGCGCACCGCCACCGGCTTGCCGAACGTGCAGAGAAATCCTCTTCTCGAGCACGATGTCGTCCACGCCGGCGTCCAACCGTGTCACGGGAATGCACGCCGGCCATCTGCTGCGCCCTTTTCGTCCCGATCTGCTGCTTGTCCCGCCGCACCGCGTTCCCTACGCTGTCTTCCGTTGCCCGACACCCGTCGCAACGTCTGTCCGAGCCGCGCGCAACCCGCGTCGCGGCGCTTCTCGCGTATCACGTCATGTATCGATATACCGTTTTCGACCGGGCGCTCGTGCACAGCCGCGCCGCCCAGTTTCGCGACCAGCTCGAACGCTGGCAGCACGGCACGCTGAGCGAAGACGCATTCCGGCCACTGCGCCTGCAGAACGGCTGGTACGTGCAGCGCCACGCGCCGATGCTGCGCGTGGCCGTCCCGTACGGCGAACTGTCGAGCGCGCAGCTGCGCGTGCTCGCGCGAATCGCACGCGACTACGACGTGCCCGACGACGCCACCTACCGCGCCGCATGCGACGCGCAGGCGTTGCTCGGCACGCTGCGCCTGCCGACCCGCAGTGCACACTTCACGACGCGTACCAACGTGCAGTTCAACTGGATTCCGCTCGACAAGGCCGCCGACGTGATGGACCTGCTCGCGACCGTCGACATGCACGGCATCCAGACGAGCGGCAACTGCATCCGCAATATCTCGTGCGACGAGCGCGCCGGCGTCGCGCCGGACGAGATCGCCGATCCGCGCCCGTTCGCCGAGGTGATGCGCCAGTGGACCACGCTGCACCCCGAGTTCGCGTTCCTGCCGCGCAAGTTCAAGATCGCGATCACCGGCGCGACCGAAGACCGCGCGGCCACCGACTGGCATGACGTCGGGCTGAAGCTCGTGCGCAACGACGCGGGCGCGCTCGGCTTTCGCGTGAGCGTCGGCGGCGGGATGGGCCGCACGCCGATGATCGCGACGCTGCTGCGCGCGTTCCTGCCCTGGCAGCACGTGATGAACTACATCGAGGCGATCGTCCGCGTGTACAACCGCTACGGACGGCGCGACAACAAGTACAAGGCGCGCATCAAGATCCTCGTGAAGACCGAGGGACAGCGCTATATCGACGACGTCGAGGAGGAGTTCCGCCAGATCGTCGATCACGACGGCGGGCCGCACACGATTCCGCAGATCGAGTTCGATCGCGTCGCCGCATCGTTCGTCCCGCCGCGGCTCAAGCCGCGCACGGTCAGCCTGCGTGACGCGAACCTGCGCCTGTCGGCCCAGGCCGCACGCCATCCGGCCTTCGCGCGCTGGCTCGCACGCAATGTGGCCGACCACCGCGACCCGGCGCTGCGCATCGTCACCCTGTCGTTCAAGCGCCGCCTGCAGGCACCGGGCGACGCGTCGCCGGACCAGCTCGACGCGCTCGCCGATCTCGCCGACCAGTTCTCGGCCGGCGAGGCGCGCGTCACGCACACGCAGAACGTCGTGCTGCCATGGGTGCATGTCGACGACCTGTTCCTGTTGTGGGAAAACGCCCGTGCGATCGGGCTCGCCAGCGCGAACGTCGGACTCCTGACGGACATGATCGCGTGCCCGGGCGGTGACTTCTGCGCGCTCGCGAATGCACGCTCGATCCCGATCGCCGATGCGATCGCCGAGCGCTTCCAGGATCTCGACATGCTGCACGACGTCGGCGACATCGACCTGCACATCAGCGGCTGCATCAACTCGTGCGGCCATCATCACAGCGGCCATCTCGGCATCCTCGGCGTCGACAAGGACGGCGCCGAGTGGTACCAGGTCACGCTCGGCGGCTCGGACGGCTCGACCGCGAGCGGCCCCGCGCGGCCGGGCAAGGTGATCGGCCCGTCGTTTTCGGCGGACGAGATCGTCGATGTCGTCGATGCGATCGTCAACGCGTATCTCGACGCACGAATCGACGACGACGGCCGCAGCGAACGATTCATCGACACCGTTCGCCGCATCGGCACGGAACCCTTCAAGGCCGCCGCGAACGGCGCGCGCCATCAGGTGGAGCACGCATGAAGCACGAACACCCGACCGCACGCATCCGGCTGCTGACGCCGGCCGAACACGCCGGCGACGCGCAGCAGCACGACACGGCGACGCTGACGATCGGCAACGACGAGGAACTGCCGCCGCTCACGGAACACATCGCGCGGGCCGCGCGCATCGACCTGGTGTTTCCGTCGTTCACCGATGGGCGTGCGTACAGCCAGGCGTACCTGCTGCGCAAGCGCTACGGCTTCGCCGGCGACCTGCGCGCGACCGGCGAGGTGCTGGTCGACCAGCTGCTGCTGATGGAACGCACGGGGTTCTCGAGCGCGGTGCTCGGCGACGGTACGGACATCACGGCCGCGCGGCGGCAGCTCGACCGGTTCACGGGCTTCTACCAGCACGATGCGCGAACGGCGATGCCCGCCGGAAAATGAAACGGGCGGCCCGCAGGCCGCCCGTACGATGAACCGGAAGCTACCGGCCGGCGCCCGCCGCGAAGCGGGCGCCGGCGTTCAGCGCGCCGCGACCGGCTTGCCGAACGCGCCGAGGATCTTCTTCTCGAGCGCGATGTAGTTGCGGCCGAAGTGGTGATCGCCTTGCGTCTTGATCACGTCGGCGCCCGTGTTCACGAGTGCCGGACACATCGTGTCCTTCTCTTCGGCGCCATAGAAGCACTGCACGAGCTGCGGCGGCACCTTCGCGATTTCCGGCGCGACCTTCAGTGCGTTGTCGCTTGCGGGCATGCCGAGCCAGCCCGTCACGCGGATCTGGAAATCGGCGGCCGGCGCGAAGCCGAGCAGCGACATCACGGCGACCTTGTCGCGCAGGTCGGCCGGCAGCCGGTTGTACGCGAACGGCATCACGTCGGCGCCGAACGAATAGCCGACCAGCGCCACGCGGTTCGCATGCCAGCGCGCCATGTAGGTGCGCATCACGCGCGCGAGATCGCGGCTCACCTGCGCCGGCGGCTTCTCGCTCCAGAAATAGCGCAGGCTATCGATGCCGACCACCGACACGCCGTCGCGCTGCAGCGCTTCGGCGATCGTCTTGTCGAGATCGCGCCAGCCGCCGTCACCCGAGATCACGATTGCGAGCTGGCCGTTGCCGCCCTTGGCCGGCAGCTCGACGAGCGGCAGGTCCGACACGTCGAGTTCGTCGCCGCTGGTGGTGTCCCGCAGATGCGACGTGACGAGCGACACGAGCTTCGCGGAATCGCCCGTGGCCGCCGTTTCGACGAAGCCCGGCATCGCGCGGCGCACGATCGTCGGATCGGGCGGGCACGGCTTGAAGCGCGGATCGAGCTTGGCGGCCGGATCGACCGATACGACACCGGCGATCGTATTCTCTGGCGCCATCGACAGGATCTGCTTCGCGATCGCGCCACCCTGGCCCACGCCCGCGACGATCGGCGTGAAATAGCGCGACGACTGTGCAAGGCGTTCGAGCTGGTGGCTGACCGCTTCGGCGTCGCCGTCGAGGTGGTGGCAGGTCTCCTGCTTCGCGGCGAGATTCATCGCATACCGCTCCGAATCGACGCCGACGGTCATCGCACCGGCCTTCGCGAGCGCATCGGCGGCCTGCTGGTCGGCCGCATTCCAGCCGGCCTCGCGCGAGAACAGCACGACGAAGCCGCGCAGCGGCCCGCTGGGTTTGGTCACGGTCACGGGCCCGTAGCGGCCGCCCGATACGGTTTCGGCCTTCATCGCGGCCGGCTGCGTGGCGCACGCGGCGCCGGCCAGCATCATTCCCGCGCAGGCGGCTGCCGCCCGCGCGATTCCCTTCTTCAACATCATGAACGCCGACCTCCAGCCAGCAATGACAGGTCCGCAAGCGTGACGAACACGCCGACCGTGCCCGAGGCCGCGAGGTAACGCGGCTCCCAGTTCGGTTCGAACTTGCTCTTGAATGCGCGCAAGCCGCGGAAGTTGTAGAAGCGGCCGCCGAAGCGCCAGACCATCAGGCCGATCCGGTGCAACGGCGACGGCATCTTCGCCGCCCCCATCCCCGAGAACGGCGCGATGCCCAGGCTCAGCTTGCGGAAACCCGCTTCCTTCAGATGCAGCGCGAGCTGCGTAAACAGATATTCCATCGCGTACGGCGACGCGTCCGGCAGATGGCGCATCACGCCGACCGTCGCCTCGGTGTTGAGGTCGGTCGTCATGAACGTGACGAACGCGATCGGCTTGTCGGCCTGCCGCACGAGCATCACCGACTGCGTCGCGAGATAGCCGTCGTGGAACGCGGCGACCGAGAAGCTCTTCTCGCGCGCGTCGCGGCTGTCGAGCCAGCCGTCCGAGATGTCGCGCAGCGCCGGCAGCGCGGCCGGCACGTCGTCCGGTGCGATGACCTCGACCGTCAGCGCATCCTTGTCGCCGCGACGCAGCGCATAGCGCAGGTGCGAACGGTTCGATCCTTTCAAATCGAATTGGTCGAGCGCGATATGCGCTTCCTCGCCGAGCTTCATCAGCGTGAGCCCCGCGTCGAGATACAGCGGCAGTGCGTTCGCGCGCACCTGATAGAACGCCGCGCGACCGCTGTGCGCGTGCGCGAGCGCAATGAACTTGCTGATCAGCGCCGGCCACTCTTCGCGCGGCCCGACCGGGTCGTGCAGTGCGGCCCACGTGCGGCCGTTCTTCGCGTACATCAGGAACGCGCGACGCGACTCCGAGAACAGGAACGACTTGTCGCCCATCAGCGCCAGGCCCGCGTCGCTGCATTCCTGTGCGCGGATGATCTGCTCCGCGTCGATCAGGTCCTGCTCCGCGGGCTTCACGAAACGTCCGGGCGCCGGGCGCAGCAATTGCCACAGCGCGAACAGCGCGACGAACACGCCGGCCGCAAGCGTCGCGCGCAGCGCACGCGGCGCACGCGCGTCGAACGAGAAATGCGACCACAGCTCGCGCGTGTACGGCACGTCGCGGAACGCGAAGAACAGCACCCACACGGCCAGCATCAGCACCATCGCCACCGACACGAACCAGCTCACCGTGAAGCGCTCCGCCAGCAGCGACGAATGGCGGTTGAAGCGGCGACGACTGACGAGCAGCAGCACCAGCAGCGTGCCGAGCACGCCGGCCTCGACGAACGCGAGCCCCTTCGCCAGCGACAGCGCGAGACTGGCGAGCGTCAGCGCGAAAGTCATCCACCAAGCACCGTCGAGGCGGCGCAGCAGCCCGCGCGCGACGAACAGCAGCGCCACGCCGAGTACGCTGCAGATCACCTGCGAACCTTCGAGCACCCACAGCGGCACGAGGTGGCGCAGGATCGCGATCCGGTGCCAGAACGCGGGCGTCGCGCTCGAAATCACCAGCATCCCGCCGACCGCGAACGTCACGAGGCTCAGGAACACCGGTGCGAGCTGCGACACGCGCACGGCCTGCCGCGTCACGAGCCGGCGCCGCAGCGCGCGGCCCTCGAAACCGGCCAGCAGGCCGGCCGACAGCACGAGCGGCACGCCGAAATAGATCGCGCGATACGCGATCAGCGCGGCGACCATCGCGTGCGGCGGCACTTCGCGGCCGAGCGTGAAGACCATCGCGGCTTCGAACACGCCGATCCCGCCCGGCGTATGGCCGATCATCCCGAGCAGCAACGCGGCCGCGTAAACCGTAATGAAGGTCGGGAAGCCGACCGGCGCGGCCGGCAGCAGCACCCACAGCGTCAGGCCCGCCGCGACGACGTCGAATACCGCATAGACGACCTGCGCGACGAGATCGCGCCGCGCCGGCACGTCGAACGACAGCCACTTGAAGCGCGTGACGACCGGGCGCGCGGTGTTGCCGCACATCACGACCATCGCGGCCAGCACCACGAGCAGCGCCGCGCCGGTCCACGTCAGCACGCCGGGCGCGACGTGCAGCATCGCGGCGAGCGCCTCCGGCACGCAGACCATGCCGATCGCCGTCATCCACACCATCGCGAGCGCCAGCGTGCCGCTCGTGAATACCGTCATCCGGCCGATCTGCGCGGGCGTGACGCCCGACACGCCATATACGCGTGCGCGGACCGCGCCGCCCGTCAGCGCACCGAAGCCGGTCGCGTTACCGAGCGCGGACCCGGCGATCGCGCCGATCCACAGCGCGACGCGCGGCACCTTCGCGGCGACGTAGCGCAGGCCGACCGCGTCGCGGGCGACGAGCGCGAGATAGCTGAGGGCAGTCGCGGCCAGCGACGCGCCCCACTCGCCGGCGGACATGTGACGCAGCTGGCGGATCACCGACCGGTAGTCGACGGATTCCGACAGGTGCTGGAAAACCACGATCAGCAGCAGGCCGATGCCGAGCGCGAGCAGCGGCGACAGCACGCGCTCGTTGCGGATCAGCGCCCGGACACGGGCGATCACCGCCGCGGCGCGGCCGGGCGAACCAGAGTGGCGGGAAGACATAGGTTGTTCAGTGGTGGTGCATAGCGTGTCGCGGCGCGAGGAGGCCAGGCGGCGACGTATCTGGTTGTTCTGCGTGGGCGGTCGGCCGGCGAAATGGCAGGCGGCGCCTGGATCAGAACTTACGAGTATACGGAATTTATATTACAGAATCTTTCAAGTTCGGATTGTGCGGATTTGTCGTGCCATGTGCGTAAAAATCGCATCAAAAATAACGCGTCCGACAAACGCAAGGTGCGCATCATACCGGGAACCGGCGGGGTTTTTTCATCGGATGAATGGCCGGTAGCGGAATTGGGAGAAATTCTCCCGGTCGGGCTGCGTGGACGAGGACGGATTCACGGGCTGGCGCGGCACTTCGGAAATGGGGACCGGTTGATCCGAGTGACGGGTGCACTCCGTCTCCCAACCCGGGACCACAGGGGCCCCATTACTTCGCCCGCTCATGCTCCCCCAACCCGATCGCCTTGTAGTCGTAAGTCGGATAGAACTCCGTCCGGTACGCACCCCACGCCGTATCCTCGAGCACGCGATTCACCTCGCGCAGCCGCGACGCCGGCAACCGCAGCACGACGATCTGCCCGATCCCCATCGTCACGGTCCAGCTCACCACTTCGACACCCGGCGGCGGAAATGCCTTGTAGAACCCCTGCTTCGCGAGCTGCGCATTCAGCTCGGCAAGCGGGCGCGACTGGTCGTGTTTCAGGAATACCGTGAGCAGAACCGCGTTGTCGGATGTTGCAGCGGAAGAACCAGCCGGCACGGTCGACGTCTGGCCGATGGCCGGTGCGCTGCACATCACGGCACCGGCCAGCGCTGCAGCAATGGCAAAGGTTCGAATCGGGAACGGCAGGCATACGGTCATCACGCAACTCCATGGATTCGTGGCTGGAGCCGCCATCATGCGCCGTCGAACCAACCGTTGCAGCGGGCCGGCGGATGCGGTTACGCGTCGTCCCCGCCGTTGCGTTCGCGCAGTACGTCGATGAACGCCCGCAGCTTGGCCGGCACGTGCTTGCGATTGACGTAGTACAGCCACATCGGGGGCAGCGTGCGGCACGCACCGGCCAGCACCTCGACGAGCGTGCCGTCGCGCACGTCCTGCTCGATCCGCTCTCGCATGAACGCGAACGCGATGCCCACACCCGCGCGCGCCGCATCGATCACCGCGTCGGCATCGTTCGTCACGAACACGCCGTCCGGATCGAGATCGACGTCGCGCTGCCCGTCGCGCAACAGCCATTTGTGCAGCCGCCCGCTCTCCGAGAACCGGAAACGGATGCACGCATGCCGCTCGAGCTCCGCAATCGACGCCGGCGCGCAATACCGCGCCAGATAACCGGGCGATGCCACCAGCGCACACGTCAGCGCCGGCGCGATCCGCACACCGATCATGCCCGGCTGCAACCGGTCGGCCAGGCGAATCCCCGCATCGAACCCGTCCTTCGCGATATCGACCAGTTCATTCTCGTAGCGGATCTCGAGCCGGACTTTCGGATAGCGTTCGCGGAACGTGGCGAGCACCGGCGCGATCACGAGCGAGCGCGCCAGCGGCAGCGCGGTCACGCGCAACAACCCGTTCGGCTCGCTGCGCACATCCTTCAGCGCGTCGCGGGCCTGCATGACCTGCCGGTACGCAGGTTCCGTCTGCCGCCAGTAGTGCTGGCCGGCCTCCGTCAGGCTCACGCCGCGCGTGCTGCGGTTGAACAGCTTCACGTTCAGCTCGCCCTCGAGCTGCCCGATCGCGAGGCTGACGGCCGCCGGCGTCAGGCCCAGCGCGGCGGCGGCGCGCGTGAAGTTGCCGGCCGTCGCGACGGTCATGAATACGTGCAGCCCGGCCATCGGATCGCGTCTGCTCATCATTAAAAAAACTTGAAACTCTTTCGAGCGGAATGCGGATTCTCCCATATACCGCAACTGCCTACACTGGCGCTGTCGTCCCATCGGAGCCCAACATGAACCCGCTCACCGCCGCCCTGCCGCTTGCGGCCGCCCGCCGCACGCTCGACGCGGCACTGGCGCATGCCGCATCGCTGCAGGTTGCCGGCATCGCCGTCGCGATCGTCGATGCCGGCGCGAACCTGCTCGCGTTCGCGCGCACCGACGACTGCTTTCTCGGTGCGATCGATCTCGCGCAACGCAAGGCGCTGACGGCGGTCCGCTTTCGCACATCGACCGGCGCGCTCGGCGCGATGTCGGGCGACGGTCCGCTGCGCGGCATCGAGCACAGCCACGGCGGGCTCGTCACGTTCGGCGGCGGCGAACCGCTCGTCGACGGCGACGGGCATTGCGTCGGCGCGATCGGCATCTCGGGCGGCAGCGTCGACGAAGACACCGCGATCGCGCAGCACTGCCGCGACCGCTTTCCGGCAACGTTCCACTCCACAAGGTAAGCACATGGCACAGAAACGCATCCTCATCACCGGCGCGGGCACCGGCTTCGGCCGCGAAGTCGCGTTGCGCCTCGCCGAACGCGGTCACGACGTGACGGCCGGCGTACGCGTCACCGCCGAAATCGACGCACTGACGGCCGCCGCCACGCAGCGCGGCACCGCGCTGCGCGCGATCAAGCTCGACGTCACGTCGCCTCACGATCGCACCCGCGCGGCCGAGCTCGACATCGACGTGCTCGTCAACAACGCGGGCGTTGGCGAAGCGGGCGCGCTGGTGGACCTGCCGGTCGAGATCGTCCGCGAGCTGTTCGACGTGAACGTGTTCGGGCCGCTCGAGCTCACGCAGCAGATCGCGCGCGGCATGCTCGCGCGCCGGCACGGCAAGATCGTGTTCGTGTCGTCGATCGCGGGCCTGATCACAGGGCCGTTCACGGGCGCCTATTGCGCGTCGAAGCACGCGGTCGAATCGGTGGCCGAGGCGATGCACGCGGAACTCGCGCCGCACGGAATCAAGGTCGCGGTCGTGAACCCCGGCCCGTACAGCACGGGCTTCAACGACCGGATGATGGAAACGACGCGACGCTGGCACGATCCGGCCGTTCATACCGTGACGCCCGAGCGGCTGACGTTCCCGCTCGAACAGCACGACCCGGAGGAAATGATCGCGAAGATGGTCGACGTGATCGACAGCGATGGCGGCGCGTTCCGCAACCTGCTGCCGACATCGTCGGAAGCGTTCGTGCGCGCCGAACAGGCGCACGCTTGGGAGCGGCAGCAGTAACCTGGCGGCGGAGCGGCGGGCCGCACGCCGCCGCTCCGCGTGTTCAATACACGTCCCGCATGTAGCGTCGCGCCTTCGAAAGCCGCGCAACATAGTCGTTCGCGGCTTCGTCCGACATCCCGCCGTGCTCGGCGACCACCGCCTTCAGCGCCGTATCGACGTCCTTCGCCATCCGCGCGGCATCGCCGCACACGTAGAAGTGCGCGCCTTCCTCCAGCCACGCGAACAGCTCGGCCCCCTGCTCGCGCATCCGGTCCTGCACGTAGATCTTGTCGGCCTGGTCGCGCGAGAACGCGAGATCGAGCCGCGTCAGGAAGCCGCTGTCGTGCATCTCGCCCAGCTCGTCGCCGTAGTAGAAGTCGGTCTGCGCGTGCTGCTCGCCGAAGAACAGCCAGTTGCGCCCGCGCGCGCCGCGCGCCTGCCGCTCGTGCAGGAAGCCGCGGAACGGCGCGACGCCGGTACCGGGGCCGACCATCACGATCGGCACGTCGCCGTTCACCGGCGGCCGGAAATGCGCGGACTTCTGCACGAACACGGGCACGCGGCCGTCGTCCGCGCGATCGGCGAGGAACGTCGACGCCACACCTTTGCGCGCGCGCCGGCCGTTGTGATAGCGCACGGCCGAGACGGTCAGGTGGATCTCGCCCTGGTGCGCGCTCGGGCTCGACGCGATCGAATAGAGGCGCGGCTGCATGCGCTTGAGCATCCCGACCAGCTCCGTGCCCGACAGCTCGACCGGAAACTCGTGCAGCACGTCCGCGAGCTGCTGCCCCCACAGCCATTGCTTCAGGTCGCCCTTGCGATCGTCGCCCAGCAGCGACTTCAGCGCGCCGTTCGCGCTGCGCGACGCGATGAAGGCGAGCGTGTCCGGATGCGGGCGCGTGATGTCGAAGTGGCGTGCAAGTGCATCGCCTAGGCGCATGTCGCCGACGCCCGCCACCGACACCGGCGCATCGGCCTTCAGCGCGGTGACGGACAGCAGTTCGTCGACCAGCTCCGGGCAGTTGGTCGGCCACACGCCGAGCGCGTCGCCGGTTTCGTATTCGAGGTTCGCGCCTTCGGTCGACAGCGACACGTAGCGCGTGTCCTTCGCCGCGCCCGGACGGTTCAGCCGCAGGTTCGCGACGAGCTTCGACGGTGCCGGATGCGCCTTCGTCGGCAGCAGCCCAGACGGGCTCATCCCGACGGTCGGCACCGCGTGCAGCGCGGCATCGGCCCCCTTGATCCGCGCGACGACGCGTTCGAGCCACTGGTCGGCGTCACGCTGGAATTCGACGTCGCAATCGACGCGTGCGCAGAGGCGCGCCGCGCCGAGTTCCGCGAGGCGCGCGTCGAGCCGGCGGCCGTGACCGCAGAACTGGTCGTAGTTGCGATCGCCGAACGCGAGCACCGCGAAGTGCACGCCATCGAGGCGCGCGGCGCTGCCGGCCTGCAGTGCTTCCCAGAATTCGCTGCCGTTGTCGGGCGCATCGCCGTCGCCGAACGTGCTCGTCATCAGCAGCACGTATTGCGCGCCGGCGAGCGACGCCACCGGATAGTCGGACATGCACGCGGTGCGGATCTCGAAGCCCGCGTTCATCAGCTGCGTCGCGTAATCCTCGGTCAACGATTCGATGTTGCCGGTCTGCGACGCCCACAGCAGCACGACCTTCGGCCGCGTGCGCACGATCCGCACGCCGCCGGACGCGCCGGCATCGGCCGTCGGCGCGGGCGCCGCGGCACCCGGCACGCTCGCCGGCAGCGAGCGGCTGAACAGCCCGGCCAGCATCCCGTCGAGCCAGAACCGCACCGGCGGCGTAAGCGGCGCGGCAGCGGGCAGCACGGGCACGCTGCCCGCGCGCCGGCCGGCGCTCGCCTTCAGCCCGCTGACGAGGCCGGCCACGTACAGCCGTTCGGTGTCCGTCAACGGCGGCGGCGCGAGGTCGGCCACGCCGAGCGCGGCCGCGAAAGTGTCGATGTCTGCCATGTCGGATTCCTGTGAAGCAGTCGCCTGCACCCGCGCCGGCGCGGGCTGCACGTCGTCGGCGCGGGCATCGGGTTGCGCGGTCTCTTCATCGACGGACGCGAACGCGTCGGTCTCGACGCGCCGCAGCGCGACCGCGCAGTATTTCAGTTCGGGTTGCTGAGATTCGGGATCGATCGCGTCGTTCGTCACCGCGTTGATGCACAGGTCGTCGCCGTACACGTCGTTCCAGTGCATCGGCGCGAAGCAGTTGCCGCGCCGCACGCGCTCGGTCACGACGGCCGGCAGCACCGCGCGGCCGCGCGCCGAGCGGATCTCGACGCTGTCCTTCGCGGCAATGCCGAGCGCGCTCGCATCGTCCGGATGCAGCTCGACGAACGGGCGCGGATTGAGCTTGTTCAGCATCGCGACCTTGCCCGTCTTCGTCATCGTGTGCCATTGATGCTGCAGCCGCCCGGTGTTCAGCACGATCGGGAACGTGTCGTCGGGCAGCTCGGCCGGATCGACGTGCGGCCGCGCGAAGAAGCGCGCCTTGCCCGACGGCGTCGGGAACGCGAGGCGCGGCGCGTCGTGGCCGTCGGCGGCCGGACGCAGCGTCTGGCTCACGCCGTCGTTCAGGTAGCGGATCGGGTGCCGCTCGCGCGCGGTGCCCGGCGCGACCGGCCACTGCACGGGCCCGTCGCGCAGCGCCGCATGGCTCGCGCCGCGCAGGTCATAGCCGGTCGCCGGATTCGAGAAGCGCACGATCTCGTCGAACACGTCGGCCGCTGACGCATAGTCGAACGCATCGCCGAAGCCCATCGCACGCGCGACTTCCGCGACGATGCGCCAGTCGGGCAGCGCGTCGCCCGGCGGCGCGATCACCGCACGCATCAGCGTCATGTTGCGCTCGGAGTTGATCATCACGCCGTCGCCTTCCGCCCACAGCGCGCCGGGCAGCAGGATGTCCGCATAGCGGTTGGTCTCGGTGTCGAGGAACGCGTCCTGCGCGATCACGAGCTCGGCGGCCTGCAACCCGGCGATCACATTCTGCCGGTTCGGCACCGTGGCGACCGGGTTCGTGCAGATGATCCAGCAGGCCTTGATGTCGCCGGCCGCCATCCGCGAGAACATGTCCACCGTGCCTTGCCCGGCCTCCTTGCGCAGCGTGCCGGCCGGCACGCGCCACAGGTTCTCGACGAAACGGCGGTCGTCGTCGGACGCCACCGAGCGCTGGCCCGGCAGCCCGGGGCCCATGTAGCCCATCTCGCGCCCGCCCATCGCGTTCGGCTGGCCGGTCAGCGAGAACGGACCGCTGCCGGGGCGGCAGATCTTGCCCGTCGCGAGATGCAGGTTGCAGATCGCGTTGGTGTTCCACACGCCGTGCGTGCTCTGGTTGAGCCCCATCGTCCAGCAGCTCATCCACTCCTGCGCGTCGCCGATCCATTGCGCGGCCGTGCGCAGGTCGGCTTCCGCGAGCCCGGTGATGTCGGCGACACGCTCGGGCGTGTAGTCGGCGAGAAACGCGGGCATCGCGTCCCAGCCTTCGGTGTATGCATCGATGAACGCGGCATCGGTGCGGCCGTTCGCATGCAGCAGATGCAACAGCCCGTTGGTCAGCGCGAGATCGGTGCCCGGCCGGATCTGCAGGAACAGGTCGGCCTTGTCGGCCGTGCCGGTGCGGCGCGGATCGACGACGATCAGCTTCGCGCCGGCCTTCACGCGATCCATCATCCGCAGGAACAGGATCGGATGACAGTCGGCCATGTTCGCGCCGATCACGAAGAACAGGTTCGCGCGATCGAAATCCTGGTACGACCCGGGCGGGCCGTCCGCGCCGAGCGACTGCTTGTAGCCGGTGCCCGCGCTCGCCATGCACAGGCGCGAGTTCGACTCGATGTTCTGGGTGCCGACGAAGCCCTTCGCGAGCTTGTTGACGAGATATTGCGCCTCGATCGACATCTGCCCCGATACGTAGAACGACAGCGCGTCGGGCCCGTGCGCGTCGAGCACCGCGCGCAGGCGGCGCGCGGTGTCGGCGATCGCGTCGCGGGCCGGAAACGGCACCAGGTCGTCCTCGCGCGCCCGGCGCACGAACGCGCGGTCGAGCCGCCCCGAGCGGCGCAGCGCGACGTGCGCCGACGAGCCCTTCGTGCACAGCCGCCCGAAGTTGGTCGGATGGTCGGCGTCGCCGGACACCTTGACGACTTCGCCTTCCTCGACGTGCAGCACCATCCCGCAGCCGACGCCGCAGTACGGACACACGCTCTTGACAGGGGTGGCGGTCATGCGCGCTCCGGGGCGGTCAGGCTGCGATCCACACGAAACCGTCCTCGACCCGCGACGGATACGCGCTCACCGACTGCTCGGGCGCCTCGAGACATTCGCCGGTGCGCAGGTCGAAGTGCTGCTTGTACAGCGGCGACGCGACGACGACGCGCTCGCCGAGGCTGCCGATCAGCCCGCGCGACATCACGGCCGCCTGCGACACGGGATCGACGTTGTCGATCGCGAACACGCCGCCGACTTCGGCATGCGCGACGTGAAAAACCGCGACCTGCTCGCCGTTGACGAGGGCACACACGCCGGTGTTCGGCACGATGTCGTCGAGCGGGCACACGCGGGTCCAGGACAGCGGAAGACGATCGTTCATGATGGGCTCCTTGGAAAAGACGCGGGTGTCGGTCAGGGTCAAACGGTCTCGGGTTCGGCGACGACCGGAATCGCCACGGGCTTGCCGCGCACGCGCTCGTCCGGCGTCGCGGGCCGGATCTGGCCGCGCGTCTCGACGAATTCGATGGTCGTATCCGGCGCGTCGCTGTTCACGAAGTGGCGGAAGCGCTTGCGCGTGTCGGGGTCGGTCACGGCCTTCTTCCATTCGCACTCGTAGGTGTCGACCACGTGCTGCATGTCGGCTTCGAGTTCGGCGCCGATTCCGAGCCGGTCGTGCACGACGACGTCGACCAGGTAGTCGAGGCCGCCTTCGAGGTTGTCGCGCCACACGCTCGTGCGCTGTAGCCGGTCGGCGGTGCGCACGTAGAACATCAGGAGGCGGTCGATGTAGCGGATCAGCGTGGCACGGTCGAGATCGGACGCGAGCAGTTCAGCGTGGCGCGGCTTCATCCCGCCGTTGCCGCACACGTACAGGTTCCAGCCCTTCTCGGTCGCGATGATGCCGACGTCCTTGCCCTGTGCTTCCGCGCACTCGCGCGTGCAGCCGGACACGCCGAACTTGATCTTGTGCGGCGCGCGCAGCCCCTTGTAGCGGTTCTCCAGGTCGATCGCGAGACCGACCGAATCGTCGACGCCGTAGCGGCACCACGTCGACCCGACGCACGACTTCACGGTGCGCAGCGCCTTGCCGTACGCATGCCCCGATTCGAAGCCGGCCGCGATCAGTTCTTCCCAGATCGACGGCAGCTGCTCGACGCGTGCGCCGAACAGGTCGACACGCTGGCCGCCGGTGATCTTCGTGTACAGGCCATACTTTTTCGCGACCTGGCCCACCGCGATCAGCCCTTCCGGCGTGACCTCACCGCCCGGCATGCGCGGCACCACCGAATACGTGCCGTCGCGCTGGATGTTCGCGAGATAGTAGTCGTTCGAATCCTGCAGCCCGGCGTGCTCCTTCTTCAGCACGAATTCGTTGAAGCACGACGCAAGGATGCCCGCCACCGCCGGCTTGCACACGTCGCAGCCGAGGCCGTGGCCGTGCTTCGCGAGCAGTGCGTCGAAGGTCGTGATGCGCTCGACGCGGATCAGGTGGAACAACTCCTGGCGCGAATGCGGGAAGTGCTCGCACAGATGGTTGTTGACCGCGAGGCCCTGCTTCTTCATCTCGGCCTTCATGATCTGCGTGACGAGCGGCACGCAGCCGCCGCACGACGTGCCGGCGCCCGTGCACGTCTTCAGCGCGCCGAGGCTCGTCGCACCGTCGGCAACGGCCGTGCAGATCTGCGACTTCGACACGTTGTTGCATGAGCAGATCTGGGCGGCCGCAGGCAGCGCCTCGACGCCGATCGCCGGCTTCGCGACGCCGTCCGACGACGGCAGGATCAGGAATTCCGGCGATTCCGGCAACTCGATCCGGTTCAGCATCATCTGCAGCAGCGTGCCGTACTCGGCTGCATCGCCGACCATCACCGCGCCGTACAGGAACTTGCCGCAGTCGGACACCACGAGCTTCTTATAGACCTGGCGGCGCTCGTCCGCGTACTGGTAGGTGCGGCTGCCGGCCGTCGTGCCGTGCGCGTCGCCGATGCTCGCGACGTCCACGCCCATCAGCTTCAGCTTCGTGCTCATGTCGGCGCCGGCGAATGCAGCCTCGGCTGCGCTGTTCGCATCGCCGCAAAGCTGCTTCGCGACCACGCGCGCCATGTCGTAGCCCGGCGCGACGAGACCGTACACCATGCCGTTCCAGGCCGCGCATTCGCCGATCGCATAGATGTCCGCGTCGCTCGTGCGGCACGCGTCGTCGATCGCGACGCCGCCGCGCGGGCCGATGTCCAGACCGCATGCGCGGGCCAGTTCGTCGCGGGCGCGGATGCCGGCCGAGAACACGATCATGTCGGCGTCGAGGTGCGACCCGTCGGCGAACGCCATCCGGTGCGTGCCTTCCTCGCCATCGACGATCTCGAGCGTATTCTTGCCCGTATGCACGGTCACGCCGAGCGCCTCGATCTTCGCGCGCAGCATCCGGCCGCCGCCGTCGTCGACCTGCACGGCCATCAGCCGCGGCGCGAATTCGACGACGTGCGTGTCGAGCCCCATGTCGCGCAGCGCCTTCGCGCATTCGAGGCCGAGCAGCCCTCCGCCGATTACGACACCACGCTTCGCGTGTGTGCCGCACCCCTGCATCGCTTCGAGATCCTCGATCGTCCGGTACACGAAGCAGCCGTCACGATCGTGTCCCCGCACCGGCGGCACGAACGGGCGCGAGCCCGTCGCGAGCACCAGCTTGTCGTACGCGAGCGTTTCGCCGGACGCGAGCGTGACCGTATGCGCGGCGCGGTCGATCGACGCGACTGGCGCGTTCAGGCGCAGGTCGAACTGCGGATGACGTTCGAAGAAGCCGGGTTCGACGAGCGACAGGTCGTCCGCCGACTTGCCCGCGAAGAATTCGGACAGGTGCACGCGGTCGTAGGCCGGGCGCGGTTCCTCGCCGAGCACCGTGACCTGCGGCGCGCCCACGGCGCCCGCTTCCGCCGCGACGCACTCGAGGAGCTTGTGGCCGACCATGCCGTGGCCGATGACGATGAGTTTCATGGTGACGTTTCCTTCGGTCGATCAGTTCGCGACGCCACTGGCAGCCAGCGCACGGTCGCGCAGCTCGGCTTCGCGCGCCTTGTGTTCTTCGCTGAAGCGCACGGCCATCGCGCACAGCGCGGTCGCGGTGACCGCCAGGCCGAGCAGGCTCAGCGTGTGCTGCACGTCGCCGACACCCTTCAGCAGGAAGCTCGCGGCCACCGCGCCGACGTTGCCGCCCGCGCCGACGATCCCCGCGACACCGCCGAGTGCCTTGCGGTCGATGAACGGCACCAGCGCGTAGGTCGCGCCGCAGGCCATGTGCGTGAAGAGGCCGAAGGCGAGCATCGCGACGAGTGCGATGCCGACGCTTTGCGCATGCGAGAACCAGATCAGCCCGAGCCCTTCGCCGACGATCAGCGCGCACAGCAGCGTCGCGCGCACGTCGAGGCTGCGGCGCGCGGCGATCTTGTCGGACAGCCAGCCGCCGAGCGCGCGGGCGAACAGCGCGAGCAGCCCGAACAGGCCGACCGCGAACCCGGCGTCCTTCAGCGACAGGCTGAAGTGATCGACGTAGTACAGCGCGGCGATGTTGTGGATGAACACCTCGACGCCGAAGCACGCGCCGTACGTGACGAACAGCATCCACACGCGATAGTTGCCGCAGGCCGCGAAGAAGCTCGCCCAGCCGCCCTTCTTGCCGCTGTCGACCGTCACGCCTGCCTTGCGCAGCGCGATGATGTCGCCTTGCGGGCAATCCTGCGTGAAGCGCCAGTACGCCCAGGCCATCACGAGCATCGCGACGCCCGGCACGACCAGCGCGATGCGCCACGACGAATCGTCGCCGAAGCCGAGCATCAGGCCGGCGGCGACGAGCAGCGGCATCAGCGCCTGTGTGGCGCCTGCGCCGGCGTTGCCCCAGCCGGCCGTCGTCGCGTTCGCGGTGCCGACCACGTTCGGCGCGAACATCACCGACGTGTGGTACTGCGTGATCACGAAGCCCGCACCGATCGCGCCGATGCCGAGCCGGCAGATCAGGAACGACAGGTAGTCGTGCGTGAACGACACCGCGAACACGGGAATCGCGCCGAGCAGCAGCAGGCCGACGTACACGCGGCGCGGTCCGAAGCGGTCGCACAGCGGGCCGACCAGCAGCCGCACGGCGATCGTCGCGGCCACGGCCGCGATGTTGATGTTGGCGACCTGTGCCGCGGTCAGGTGGAATTCGCGTGCGATCAGCGGCATCAGCGGCGCGCACGCGAACCACGCGAAGAAGCACACGAAGAACGCCATCCACGTCAGGTGGAACGCGCGCATCGGCGCGGTGCGGAAGCTGAAGAGATCGATACGGGTAGCTTTGTCGGTCATGTCATCCGCCAAACGAAAAACGGCGTCCTGCGCACTGGTCTCGTCGAGACCTGATGCGTAGGACGCCGTTGCCCATGAAGCCCGTTGCCGGGCGCGTCGGTAATCGGTACTGCCGGACGAATCGCCATTGATCCGCCCGATCCTCGTCACGCAAACGCCGTGCCATGTTGATGCGAATCGAGGCCGCAGCCACGCCACGCAAGGCGCATCGGGCGTCGTGGGCCGCGCGGCGCCACGACGCCCACGATGCGCCGTGATGCAGCGAGGCACAGATGTGGTGCGCTGCAGCGCTGTCGCCGTGCGACATCGCGGTGCGCGCTGACGGCGCACGATGCACGCCGACGCGGCGTCGCGGCTGCCCGCGCGCGGCGGCTGCATGCATGCACGGGGCCATCGCGCGGCACGTTGCGCACCGCTCCCGCCGCGCCCACGCGACGTGTCATGCCGGTTGGCCCGGATATTGCTGAATCCGCTGCATGACACCGGCAACGGCGCCGGTGGGCAGTCCCCTCAAACCATGCCCGTCATTCAGGCGGGCCGATCAGGACAACGGCGTCCTTCCGTGCGCGGCACGGCCGGATGCCGGTGCGTTTCGACCGCCCGCCGCCGCCGCGCAAGACAACGCGCTATCGGCCGCCGCATGCAGGCGGCACTGGAACACGACATGACGACAGGCAAAGTCACGCTGCTGGGCGCCGGTCCCGGCGATCCCGATCTCCTCACGCTGAAGGCGGTGAAGGCGCTGGCCGCCGCCGACGTGCTGCTGCTCGACGATCTCGTCGCGCCCGGCATCGTCGAACTCGCGCCGCAGGCACGCGTGATCCGCGTCGGCAAGCGCGGCGGCTGCCGCTCCACGCCGCAGGCATTCATCGAGAAGCTGATGCGCCGCTACGCGCTGCGCGGCGCGCACGTGGTGCGCGTGAAAGGCGGCGATGCGCTGCTGTTCGGGCGCGCCGGCGAAGAACTCGCGACGCTGCGCGCCGCCGCGATTCCGGTCGAGATCGTCAACGGCATCTCGTCGGGCTTCGCGGCCGCCGCGAGCCTCGGCATCTCACTCACGCATCGCGAGCATTGCCACGGCGTCACGTTCGTCACCGCGCACCGTCAGGACCACGGCGAGCCCGACTGGGCGCGTCTCGCGGCGACCGGCACCACGCTCGCGATCTACATGGGCATGAGCCGCGTCGACAGCATTGCCGCCGGCCTGCTCACCATGCTGCCGCCCTCGACGCCGGCCGCGGCCGTGCAATGGGCCGGCACGCCCGACGAATGCCGCTGGACCGGCACGCTGGGCGGTCTCGCGCGCGGCATCGACGCAGCGCGGCTCGGCAGCCCGGCCGTGATCCTCGTCGGCGGCGCGATCGGCGAAGCAGCCGTGCAGCACGTGCCGGACGCGGGCGCTGCGATCGAAACGGCCTTGTCCCGGGCCGCGTAGCATGCGGGACGCCATGCGGCACCGGCCGCCCACCTACCATGAAGACGGCGGCACCGGCCGCCGGGCCGCCGTGCGCGGCATCGACACGATGTCCGCACGGGGCCGCCGCCCCCGATCCGCCCATCGCGCCAGGCTTTCGCCGCCGCCGTTCGCGTCATGAGTACGTCTGCTTCTTCCTCCCGCCTGCGCGTGCTGCTCGTCACCGACACCGACAAGCCGATCGGCGAGCTCGGCGATGCGCTCGCGCACCTCGGCTACGAGATGCTGAACGACGTCGCGAC
Source organism: Burkholderia sp. Ap-955 (assembly GCF_011753045.1). Classification (NCBI taxonomy): domain Bacteria; kingdom Pseudomonadati; phylum Pseudomonadota; class Betaproteobacteria; order Burkholderiales; family Burkholderiaceae; genus Burkholderia; species Burkholderia sp. Ap-955. Next base: position 13,216 of record NZ_VWWH01000042.1, on the reverse strand, counting down.
GCCCGCGCGCCTGCCGGCCGCCGTCGAGGAGCAGCATCCCGACGTCGTGATCATCGATACCGATTCGCCATCGCGCGACACGCTCGAGCAGCTTGCCGTGATGCACGCCACCGCGCCGCGCCCCGTGCTGATGTTCAGCCACGACGCCAACCAGTCGTTGATCCGCGCGGCGGTCGGCGCGGGCGTCAGCGCGTATCTTGTCGAAGGGCTGTCGGCCGAGCGCCTCGCGCCGATTCTCGAAGTCGCGCTCGCCCGCTTCTCGCACGACGACGCGCTGCGCCGCCGGCTGGCCGACGTCGAGCGCGAGCTCGCGGAGCGCAAGCTGATCGACCGCGCGAAGCGCCTGCTGATGGATGAGCGCAAGCTGTCCGAACACGACGCATACGCGGCGCTGCGCAAGCGCGCGATGGACCAGGGCCTGCGCATCGTCGACGTCGCGCGGCAATTGCTCGACGCGTCACCCCAGTCATGACTGCCATGGATACCTCCTCTCCCGCCGCGCCGGAACGCGCGCATCTTCGCCTCGGGTTCGTCGCGCTGAGCGACGCGGCCCCGCTGATCGTCGCGCAGCGCCTGAACCTCGGCGAACGGCACGGCCTCACGCTCGAACTCAGCCGCCAGCCGTCGTGGGCCACCGTGCGCGACAAGCTGCTGAGCGGCGAGCTCGACGCGGCGCATGCGCTGTACGGGCTCGTCTGCGGATTGCAGCTCGGCATCGGCGGCCCGCAGGCCGACATGGCCGCGCTGATGGTGCTGAACCGCAACGGACAGGCGATCTCGTTGTCGCGCGGCCTCGCCGACGCGTATCGCGCCAGCGGCAGCGTGCGCGACGCGTTCGCGACGCTCGGCCGCAAGCCGCTCCTTGCCCAGACGTTCCCGACCGGCACGCACGCGATGTGGCTGAACCACTGGCTCGCGTCGCACGACGTCGATCCGCTGCACGACGTGCGCAGCGTCGTGATCCCGCCGCCCGAGATGGTGGCCGCGCTCGCCGGCGGCGAGCTCGACGGCTTCTGCGCCGGCGAGCCGTGGCATGCGGTGGCCGAGGCCTGCGGCGCGGGGCGGACCGTTGCCGTCACGAGCGAGATCTGGCCCGATCATCCGGAGAAGGTGCTGGCGGCCCGGCGCGATTTCGTCGCGCTGTATCCGGCCGCGGCCCGCGCGCTGATCCGCACGCTCGTCGATGCCTGCGCCTGGCTCGACAGCGCCGCGCACCGTCGCGAGGCGGCCGACTGGCTCGCGTCGCCCGATGCGCTGGGCGTACCGGCCCGGCTGATCGCGCCGCGCCTGCTCGGCGACTACGGCTCGGGCCCGTTCGCCGTGCCGCCGCTGCCGATCCGCTTCCACGACGGCGGCGCCGTGAACCGCCCCGATCCGCGCGAAGGCGAGTGGTTCCTGTCCCAATACCGGCGCTGGGGCATGCTCGACGGTGCGCACGACGACGCGGGGATCGCCCGGGCGATCGCGCAAACCGCGTTGTATGATGCTGCCGTCGCCGAAAGCGGCGCACCGGGCTTGTCGCAGGCGTGATGCGCACCGCGTGATGCAGGCGGCGCGCGCTCCCGCGCCATGCCTGTCCGGGCCGCCTGCCGGCGCCCGGCACGCGGCCCCCGGGTGACGCCGCATGACCACTCCGTCCCCGATCAGATTCAATGCCGAAACCCACGCGCGCGCCGCTCGACGTGCTGCTCACCGAAATCCGCGCGTGCCGTGTCTGCGAAGCCGACCTGCCGCTCGGCCCGCGCCCTGTCGTGCGGGCCCATCGCGACGCGCGCATCCTGATCGTCGGGCAGGCGCCGGGGGCACGCGTCCATGCGAGCGGCACCCCGTGGGACGACGCGAGCGGCAAGCGGCTGCGCGGCTGGCTCGACGTCGACGCCGACACGTTCTACGACGAGACACGCTTCGCGATCGTGCCGATGGGCTTCTGCTACCCGGGCCGCGGCGCAAGCGGCGACAACCCGCCGCGCCCCGAATGCGCGCCACTGTGGATCGACCGGCTGCTCGCCGAGCTGCCGTCGATCCGGCTCACGCTGCTGATCGGCCAGTACGCGCAGCGGCATTTCCTGCGCGAGTCGCGCAAGGCCACGCTGACCGACACCGTGCACGCGTGGCGCGACTATGGCCCGGACGTGTTGCCGCTGCCGCATCCGTCGCCGCGCAACCAGGCGTGGTTCAAGCACCACCCGTGGTTCGACACCGAGGTCGTGCCCGAGCTGCGGCGCCGGGTCGCGCCGCTGATCGCCCGATAAACGCAACCACCGACATGTCGCGGCGCGTCGCGACATCCCCGTTATCCGTATCGAATCAAGCATGAACGACACCCCCACCGACCTCGACTTCGCCTGCAACGGCTGCGGCGGATGCTGCCACGACCTGCGCATTCCGCTGACGATCGACGAGGCCACCGCGTGGCTGCAGCGCGGCGGCCACGTGGAGCTGCTGTGCGATGCGATGCCGTGGCTCGTCGAGCCCGAGCCCGACAACGCGTTCGCCGCGTACAAGCGCGTGCGCTCGACGGCCGCGCTCAGCGGCTCGCTGCCGGTCCGCATCACGGTCATGCTCACCGCGACTCATGCCGGGCCATGCCCGAACCTGCTCGACGACCTGCGCTGCGCGATCTACAACGCGCGCCCGCTCGTGTGCCGAATCTATCCGGCCGAAGTGAATCCGTTCGTGCCGCTGGTGCCGGACGGCAAGCAATGCACGCCCGACGCGTGGCAGCAGGCGCCGTTCGTCCGCGGCGGCACGATCGTCGACGCGGCCACCCGCGAGAACATCGCGCGCTCGCGTGCGGCGAGCGAAGCCGAGACGCCGCTGCGGGCGCGGTTGTGCGCGGCATTGGGGATCGATACGGCGGCGGTCGCCAACGAAGGGTTCGCGGTCCATGCGCCGCCGGCCGCCGCGCTGCTCGCCGCGCTGACGGCTTTGACGGCGCAGCGCGCGTCTGAGTCGGCCCCGGCCAGCGACGATGCCATCGCGTGGACACTGGTGTCGAACCGTACGTCGACGATGAACGCGCTCATGTCGGTCGGCGCGGCGAGCCAGCGAGCCGGTAACGGCAGTCCGCACGCCCGTTATCTCGGCTTCCATCCGGACGAATGATCGCCGCGCGGCACGCCGCAAGCGACACCGGGCAAAGCCGCACGGCCGCACGGATCGCCGCCGCGCCCGGTTCGCTGTACCATCGCGGCTCAACCGCGTCACGAACAGCAGAATCCTTCATGCCCTCCACCGCCCCGCCGCGCCTGTACGGGATGCCCGAACGCAGCGACCGGCTCGACTTCTACATCCGCGACCAGGCGTCGCGCCAGGCGATCACCGAGCCGCACCGGCACGCGTATTTCCAGATCCAGTTCAATCTCGGCGGCGACACCGAGCAGCGGATCGGCGGCGTCACGCGGCCGTTTCCGCGCGGCGCGCTCGCGTTCGTGCTGCCGCACCGCGAGCACCTGATCCCGCATCCGGAAGGCGCGCACTTCATCGTGATCAACTTCAGCCAGGCGTTCCTGCGCGCCGATCTCGACGTCGATCCGCTCGATCTCGAGGACGTGCCCGCGCACCGCTTTCCCGAGCTGACGCCGTTCCGCTTCCAGGAACACCTCGACTTCATCCTGACCGGCGACACCTACGAAGAAGCGCGCCGCCTCGCACTGTGCATGCTCGACACCGATCGCGTGCGCACGTTCGGCTCGACCACGCTGCTGCGCGGCTACCTGCTGCAGCTGATCGGGCTCGTCTGCACGCAGTACGCCGGTGCGCTCGACAAGCTCGCGCAGCGCGGCGCCCAGCGCGCGGGCCGGCGCGACGCGCTCGCGCGCGTGCTGCGCCACGTGCGCGCCAACCTGACCCGCGAGGACCTGACGCTCGCCGCGACCGCCGAGGCCGCGTTCCTGTCGCCCAACTACCTCGCGCACCTGGTCCGCAAGGAAACCGGCAGCACCTTCACCGATCTCGTAACCGAACGCCGGATCGCGCTTGCGCAGTCGCTGCTGGCCCATACCAGCCGGCGCATCGCGGATATCGCGCGCTCGGTCGGCTTCCGCGACGAAGGCTATTTCGCGCGGCGCTTCCGCGCGCGGGTCGGCGTGTCGCCGAAGGCATACCGCGACGCGAACGCCGCGCTGCCGGGCGGCGACGACACACCGGCGGCGGCCGACGCGTAGTTTTGTCCCGGTAAAACGCAGTTGCGTCGCATCCGGCCGCACGGGCGTCGGGTATCGTTGCACGCATGCCGGCCCGTGCACAGCACGGGCGCGGCATCCGTCTTCCCACCAAACGAGGCCATCCGATGTCCGCTTATGTCATCGACGCTGCCGAGCGTCCTTCCGTCGAAGTCGACCAGTCGTCCGCGCGCTTTCCGGTGCGCCGCGTCTTCTGCGTCGGCCGCAACTACGCCGACCACGCGCGCGAAATGGGCGCCGATCCCGACCGCGAACCGCCGTTCTTCTTCACGAAGCCGGCCGACGCGATCGTCCCGGCCAGCGGCACCGTCGCCTATCCGCCGCTGACGAACGACCTTCATCATGAAATCGAGCTGGTCGTCGCGATCGGCAAGGATGGCCGGTCGATCGACCCGGCCGACGCGCTGTCGCACGTGTGGGGCTACGGCGTCGGCGTCGACCTCACGCGCCGAGACCTGCAGGCCGAAGCGAAGAAGCTGAGCCGTCCGTGGGACTGGGCGAAAGGCTTCGATGCATCAGGCCCCGTGACCCCGCTGCGCGAGGCAGCGGCCACCGGCCACCCGGCGACGGGCCGCATCTGGCTCGCGGTCAACGGCGACACGCGCCAGCAAGGCGACCTGGCCGACATGATCTGGGCCGTGCCCGACGTCATCGCGTATGTGTCGCGCTCGGTCGAGCTGAAGGCCGGCGACCTGATCTTCACCGGCACGCCGGCGGGTGTCGGCGCGCTGCAGCCTGGCGATCGCGTCACGGGCGGCGTCGACGGCGTCGCGACGTTCGAATTCGTCGTGGGCGCGAAGCCGTAAGCCATAAACCGACACGCAGCACGCATGGCGGCGCCTGCCCGGGGCCGCCGTGCGATGTCCCGATTTCGGTCAGTCGTAGCGGCGCAGGAATGCGTCGGCGACGGCCGGCGGATTCAGCGCCTTCGCCGATTCGTTTTCCAGTGCCTCGGCCGCATCGTCGTCGCTGATCGACACGAACAGCGTGATCGCCGCCCTTTCGTCGCCCGTGCCGAACAGGCCTTCGCGGTCGAGCAGGCGCAACGCCGCGATCATGTCGGCGTGCAGTTGCCGCGCATGTTCCGGGAATCTCGAGCGGACGAACTGCGGGCTCAGCACGTCATCGGCGAGCTTGCCGCAGATCGCATTGAACGGCGATGCTTCCGCCGCCGCGTATGCCCATTCGGAGAAACCCCACGCATACCACGGGTCGTCGTCCGGGACGGCCTGTTGCTCGCGGATCCGGCGCAGCCCCTCGACCGAATTGGCCGCCGGCACCACCGTCATCGCGCCGCTGTCGGTATACAGCGCGAACGCATAGAAATGCTCGTCCGGATGTTGCGCCCGCAACGCCCTGAATGTCGCTCTCGCGGCGTCGGCAATGTCTCGCTGGAAATCAGAAAAGTCGCTCATCGCATCCTCGTCCAGTCGCCCTTCTCGCGTCCGAGCATGCCCGGCGCGCGGCGGGTTCGTCGTCTCCCGATAATCGATCGATTGTCCGCCAATCGTCCACGGCACGGTAGCAGTGCCAGCCCCCATGCCCGATGCCGCGCGTCTGCGTTCACCGCCCCGCGTCCCGCGCATCGAACACCCGCACGCAGACGGCCGCCGCCAGTGCGATCGCGGCCGACAGCAGCATCATCGCGAGCGGCGCATAGCCCGCGTTGCCGGCCGTCAGCACCGCCCCCGTCAGCGACGAAAGCGCGGCACCGCCGGCAATCGTCATCGCGCCCGCCAGCCCCGACGCGCTGCCCGCCAGTTCCGGGCGCACCGACACCGCACCGGCATGCGCCCCGGGATTGGTCAGTCCGTTGCCGATGCCGACCAGCACGCATGGGCCAAACCACGCGATCGCCTGCGTCGCCCCACCGCACATCAGCGCGAGGCCGATCAACGGCCCCGCGCACGCGACCACCCGTCCGAACAGGATCGTCGTGGCCAGCGCGTAGCGGCGCGCGTAACGCGCGGCCAGGAAGCTGCCGCACACGAAGCCGGCCGTGATGGTCCCCATGTAGAAGCCGATCTCCGCCGGCGCGATGCCGAACACCGTTTGCGCGACGAGCGGTGCGCCGGCCAGGAACGCGTAGAACGCGCCGGTCGAAAACGCCATGCAGAGCGCATAGGCCCAGAACCGGCGCGCGCGGAGCAGCGCCGGATACGCGCGAAGCTGCTGCCCGAGGCTCGACGACCGGTTCGCATGGGTTTCGACGAGATCGAACGCACACCAGACGAACAGCGCGATGCCCGCCGCCCCGAGCAGCCAGAAGCTCGCGCGCCAGCCCAACGTCTGGTCGAGCGCGCCGCCGAGCGTCGGGCCGAGCATCGGCGCGAATGCGGCCGCCATCGCCGCATAGCCGATCCGGCTGGCCACGCGCGCGCCGCCGCCGGTGTCCCGGATCGTCGCCATCGATACCGGATAGACCGACGTGATCGCCGCCTGCATCAGCCGGCATGCCAGGAATGCGCGAATATCGGTCGCCATCGCGCAGCCGAGCGAGCCGATCGCGAACACGCCGACGCTCGCCATGACGACCGGCCGCCGCCCGAACCGGTCCGACAGCGGCCCCATCACGAACTCCAGCGACGCGGCCACCGCCGCGTAACCGCCGAGCGACAGCGCGACGAGCGCATAGTCGGCGCGCAGGTCGCGGGCGATAGCGGGCAGCGACGGCAGGAACAGGCTCAGCGGCAGCACCGAGCACGCACACAGCAGGATCAGCGTCGCGAGTCTCGGCGACGCCCGTTCGGAAGCGATCGGCAGGTTCGATTGCAAGTGGATGCCCTCCGCGCACGTGCCGCACGGCCGTGCGCAATGCAAAAAAAAGCCCCCGAACGAATCGGGGGCGCATGGGTGCCGGCGCGGTGCCGCTACCGGACCCTGCGCCTGTGGACGACTACGATGAAGCGTGCTGCTTTCATGCCGGATGGCTCCTGATGGCCTGGCTGACCGGGTGCGATATCGGACGATGGTAGGCGGACGATGCCGAGCGCGTCAACGCCCTAACGTGCACGCACCGACACGAATTTGCGGGCGTTGTTGCGCTGGATCAGCACCGCGATCACGCTGCCGTTCGCTTCGAGCGCCGGTATGTCATCGGGCGTCTCGAGCAGCGTGTCGTTGAGCTCCAGCACGACATCGCCCGGCTGGATGCCGGCCTTGGCTGCCGGGCCGTGCACCGCGTCCACCATCATCCCGACCGCGAGCCCGGTCGAGCGGCGCTCGTCGTCGCTGAGCGCATGCATCGTCAGCCCGAGGCGGTCGCCGCCGTCGGCCGCCGCTGCTCCCGCCCCCGGTCGTGCAGCCGCCTTCGGCGCGGCCATGCCGACGGTCGCACCCGCGTTGCCGGCGGCCTCGTCGGCGCCCGTGATCGTCAGCATCACCGGCGCGCGGTTGCGGATCAGCCGCAGCGGCGCCTTCTGGCCCGGCGGCAGCGCGGCGGCCAGGTCGTTCAGTTCGGCCGAGCGGCCGATCGTCTTGTCGCCCAGCTTCACGATCACGTCGCCGGGCTTCACACCGGCCGCGGCGGCCGGTGAGCCGGGCGCGACGCCGTTGACGAGCGCACCCGCCGGCCGCGGCAGCCCGAACGCCGCGGCCAGCCCGATGCCGACATCCTGCACGTCGACGCCGATCGCATTGCCGGACGACGACTCGCCCGGCGCCTGGGGCTGCTGCGCCTGTGCCTGCGCCTGCATCTGCTTCTGCAGTTGCGCACGCACCTTTGCGGCAAACGCGATCGGGATCGCGAATGTCGTGCTCGCATAGCGGTCGCTGCCCGTATAGACCTGCACCGCGATGCCGATCACGTCGCCCGCACGATTGAACACGGGGCCACCGGAGTTGTCGGGGTTCGGCGCGATGTCGGTTTCGAAGAACGGAAACGCGCCGCCGTCCGGCAGCCGGTGCGACGTCGCGCTGACGATGCCGGCCGTGACCGTGTTGCCCGACCCGTCCGGCGCGCCGATCGTCATCACCGGCTCGCCCGCGCGTACCTTCGACGAATCGCCGATGCGCACGAACGGCAGCTTCTTCCCGTCGATCCGTAGCACCGCGACGTCGCTTTGCGGGTCGACGGCCAGCACCGTCGCCTTGAATTCGCGGCGGTCGGTGAGCCGTACCGTCACGTCGGTCGCTTCGTCGACCACATGCGCCGACGTGAGGATCAGGCCGTCGGCGCTGACGATGAAACCCGAGCCGCTGCCCGATACCGCGCGCGGCAACATCTCGGGTGCCTGTACCTGTACCTGTGCCGGTGCGCCTTGTGCCGACGGCGGTACGTCGTGCCTGAAGAACGCGGCGAGTGGATCGTCGGTATCGAGGATCGCGAACGACGGGCCGCTCGCCTGCTGGTCGGGAGCGGCGGTCATGATGGTCACGACCGCCGGGCCGTAGCGGTCGACGATCGCCGGAAAATCGACCGGCATCGCGTAAGACGCAGCAGCCGGCCGCTGCTTCATCGGGTGTGGCGTGACAGGCGGCGAGAGCGTTCCGGCAAGGGCGGCCGGCGGGGCCTGCAAACAGCCGGCGAACACGCCCCCGATCAACGCGGTGCGAAGCACGGCGCGAGCAAGCGTCTGGCGAACCACGGTGCACCTCCCCCGGGAGTCACGGCGCCGACATGCGCGAGACGCGCAGGCGCTCGACAAGGCCCGGTACACCCATCCATTTATAGTCCACGCGGCCCGTTCGAACATACGAATCGAAACCCGAATGCCGGGCGGCGCGGCAAGTGCGGAGCCGCGACGGCGTTCGTTTCGAACAAAGTGCGCGGTTCGTCAATCCGCACAAGTCCGATTATCATCCGTCGCACGAGAGCGTCCGGCTCCTGTAGCGAAAGCAGCCGGAGCAACAACAGTCATCACCGATCCAGTTCGAATATTCATGACTCGATTCTCCTGTCGGGATTCCGAGGCGAACGCGAGATCGAAAGCGAAATCGATACGGTCGCGGAAATCACCGGCGACGGGTGATGTATCCCGGGCGCTCGGCCCCCCCACATCACGCCCCACCCACCCGCTCCGCGATCGCCGACAGCATCCGCAACATCGGCTCGAACGCGTCGGCCGACGTATTGCCGAAACCGAGCACGAGCCCGTTACCCGCCGAGGCCGCATCGATCGAAAAACCCGACAGCGGGAACGGCCCGATGCCGTGCGCACGCGCGGCGTCGACGATCGCGCGATCGCGGTAGCGCGCCGGCAGCCGCAGCGCGAGATGCAGCCCGCACGGCCCGCCCTCGATCTGATGCGGCACGCTCAGGTTGCCGTCCAGCGCCGCGAGCAGCAACCGCCGCCGGTCGCGATACAGCCGGCGCATGCGGCCGAGATGGCGGCCGTACTCGCCCGTCTCGATGAAATCGGCCAGCGCGAGCTGCACGTGGCGCGTCCCGCCGCGCAGCATCTCCGGCAGCACCGGCCGCACCGCGGCCAGCAGCGCGTCGGGCAGCACGAGAAAACCGATCCGCAGCGCCGGAAACATCGTCTTGCTGAACGAGCCGAGATAGACGACGGGCGAATCGGGCGCAAGCCCGTGCATCGCGCCGATCGGCTCGCCGGTATGACGGAATTCGCTGTCGTAGTCGTCCTCGATGATCCACGCGCGATGCCGGCGCGCGGCATCGATCAGCGCGAGCCGGCGCGAGATCGACAGCACGGCGCCGGTCGGGAACTGGTTCGACGGCGTCGTATAGACGAGGCGCGGCGTCCGCTCGCGCCAGTCGTCCTCGTCGGTGCGCAGCCCTTCCGCGTCGACCGGCATCGGAACGACGTCGAGGTCGGCCGCCTGCATCGCGGTGCGCGCGCCGCGATAGCCCGGCTCCTCGACCCACACCGTATCGCCCGGGTTCGTCAGCAACTGCGCGCATAGCGCGATCGCGCCCTGTGCGCCTTCCGTGATCACGATCTGCTCGGGATCGCAGCGCACGCCGCGCGTCACGGCCAGGTGGCGCGCGATCGATTCGCGCAGCGCGGGCTCGCCGAGCGGGTCGCCATAGCCGAGCAGGTCGCGGCCGGCGCGGCGCAGCGCGCGGTCGATCGCGTGACGCCACGCGTCCGCCGGGAAATGCGTCAGCGCGGGCACGCCCGGCCGGAAGCCCTCCGATTCGCCGGTGCCGATGCGGCTGGGGCGAATCCGGCCGAGCCGCTGCGCGACGGCCGGCGGCGCGGCACGCCGGCGCGGCGGCGCCGGCCGCGACAGCCCGACCACGCGCGTACCGCGGCGGTCGGACTGCAGGAAGCCTTCGGCGACGAGCTGCTCGTAGACGGCGGCCGTCGTGTTGCGCGACACGCCGAGCGTTTCGGCCAGCGCGCGCGTGCCGGGTAGCCGCGTGCCGGCCGGCATCGCGCCGCCGAGAATCGCGTCGCGCACGCGGCGCAGCAACTGGCGCTGCAGCGAAGGCGCGCCCGGCGTGCGCGTCAGCGGCGCGTCGAGCGGCAGCAACGGCGCATCGCCGGAAGGAAGGACAGTCGTCATCGGAACATCGCAGCGTGAAAATGTCGGAACGTGGCGCACGGCTAGTGGCGCACGGCGGGTGAGCGACGGCTCGCGGTTCGGCCCCCGAAATTCGTGGCACCATAAATTTGCCAATCTCTGGCGCTTCTCATGGTACCTCGCCGCGACTACGATCATCTGCATGCCGGCATGTCGCCGGCCGCCAACCGAAGCGAGATCGACCTTGTCCACGCTCACCAACGCTTTCCAGCAACCCATCGGCCACCCCGTTCCCGACTGGTCCGCACGCCCGCGCCCGGAGCGCATCGTGCTCGAAGGCCGCTACTGCCGGCTCGAACCGCTCGACGCCGAGCGCCACGCGGCCGACCTGCACGCCGCCTACTCGCAGGCGCCGGACGGCAGCGACTGGACCTATCTCGCACACGGGCCGTACGCCGACGAATCGAGCTACCGCGACTACGCACGTACCGCGCAGGCGAGCCCGGATCCGCTGCACTACACGGTGATCGACCGCGCCACCGGCCGCGCGGTCGGCACGCTCGCGCTGATGCGCATCGATCCGGCCAACGGCGTGATCGAGGTCGGCTCCGTCACGTTCTCGCCGCTGCTCAAGCGCACGCCCGTTTCGACGGAAGCGCAGTTCCTGTTGATGAAGTACGCGTTCGACACGCTCGGCTACCGGCGTTACGAATGGAAGTGCGACGATCTGAACCTCCCGTCGCGCAAGGCCGCCGCACGGCTCGGCTTCCGCTACGAAGGCACGTTCCGGCAGGCGATCGTCTACCGCGGCCGCAATCGCGACACCGCGTGGTTCTCGATCATCGACGGCGAATGGCCCGATGTGCGCGCCGCGTTCGACGGGTGGCTCGCACCGGAAAACTTCGACGCGCAGGGCGGGCAACGCCAGTCGCTCACCGCGATCCGCCACGCCCAGGCACGCGCGCGCGATGCGGCCAGCCGCGCGAACGACGCGACGCGCGTCACGGTGCGCCCGCTCGTCGCCGCCGACGAAGCCGCGTGGCGCCCGCTGTGGCAGGGTTATCAGAAGTTCTACGACACCGCGCTGAGCGACGCGGTGTTCGCAACGACGTGGGCCCGCCTGATGGATCCGGCGGAGCCGATGTTCGTGCTCGGCGCATTCGACGCATCGGGTGCGCTGGTCGGGATCGTGCATTCGATCTACCACCGCTCGTGCTGGACCGAAGGGCCGTACTGCTACCTGCAGGACCTGTACACCGCGCCCGACGCACGCGGGCAAGGCGCAGGCGGCGCGCTGATCGAGGCCGTGTACGAACATGCCCGTGAAGCCGGTGCGAGCCGTGTGTACTGGCTCACGCACGAAACCAACACGACGGCACGCGCGCTGTACGACAAGCTCGCGAACAACGCCGGGTTCATCCAGTACCGGCACGACGTGAAGAAGTAACGCGGCGTCGCAACCGGCCGGCGTTCAGCCGGAAACGTCGGCCGGCTCGCGTGCGTCGTCGCCCTCCGGGGCGGCGTCACATGCCAGGCCGGTCGCACCCGGCACCGCCGCCGGGCAGATCATCTCGTCGCCATTGGCCGGCACGGGCCTTCGCACCGGCCGGAACACCGGCTCGCCCGGCTCGATCGGCTGCCCCGAGATCGCGCAGCGGCCCGGCTGCAACGCGACGCGCAAGCGCCAGCGCTGCTCGCCGTAATGGCACCGGCCGCTCTCGACCCAGCGGATCAGCAACGCATGGTCGTCGGCCTCCAGCACCGTGACGAACAGTTGCGGGCGCAACGGCGAGACGGCCGCCGCGGCGTGGTCGGGAACCGGCGCCCGGCCGATCGTCCCAAACGGATGCGCGATGCCGCCACGTGGCGGCATCGCATCGTCTTCGACCCATGCCGGCGCGTCGCACGGCACGTCTTCTTCGCAAATCAGGCTTTCCATGGTGTTGAGCATGCTTGACGGATTTCCGTGCAGGTTGAACGGCGCCGCGCTCAGCGCCGGCCCATCGGTTCGCGCAGCAGCGACAGGCCGATCGCCGCGCCGGTGACGGCAGCCGCGAGCATCAGCCCGATGCCGCCCGACCAGCCGAATGCGCCGACGATCGAGCCGATCGCGAGCGGCCCGATCACCTGCCCGAGATAGTTGCCCTGCACGACCCAGCCGATGCTGAGCGGCGCCAGCGACGGCGTCGGCGCGGAGCCCGGCGCACACGCGAGGATCGTCGCCGGCAGCATCCCCGCGATCGCCGAGAACGCAAAGCCCAGCACGACCGCAAGCGGCGCCGGCGTCGCCGCGCTGAAGAGCCCCGCGCCGGCCGCGCCGATCGCGACCGATGTCGCGGCCATCACGATCCCGGGCCGTGCGCCGCGCGACAACAGCCAGCCGGCCGTCAGATTGCCGATCACGCACGCGGCGACGATCGCCGCGCTGATCAACCCTGCCGCGCCGACCGCGACGCCGAGGCGCTGCATCAGGAACACCGGCAGGAACGTCATCGCCGCGAAGAACTGCACGTTGTAGGTGGCGAACCCCAGCGCCAGCAGCGTGGTCGAGCGCGACGCGAGCACCTCGCGCAGCGCGGGCCCGACGCGCGGCGCGCCGGCCT